>CAXUGH010000368.1:0-2716 GCA_964250365.1 uncultured Ktedonobacteraceae bacterium | reverse complement strand
ACTTTATGCCAACCTACCAAGCCCTCGACCCCTACGGTATCCCCGCTTTCAACTGTTATCTACCTGTGAACTTCACTTTCTCTTTACTTTTTTCGGCGGAGGCGGCTATGCCGAGTTTGGCATCCTCGCTCTGGAAGCAGAGCTGTTGCAACTCGCGTTCAAGGGCAAGCGACTCGGACAGAGCCATCTCGGAACCCGACTGAACGGAGCGTTTGATGCGACCGACCGTCTTTGAGGCGCGATTGGGCGGACAGAAGGTCTTCGCGTAGGCCATTACCTGTTCCCAGTAGTTCTCGGACTCATAGACGTAGTTGATCAGGTCAAGCTGTTGCGCCTCTTCAAAGCTAAACAATTTGCCCTCAGTCATGAACTCAATGGCCTTGTTTTTGGGTAGGGCACGAGCCATACGCTGTGTCCCACCCGTTCCTGGCAACACGCCAAGATTGACCTCCGGCAGACCCACCTTGCCCGCGCCACGCCGCGCGATACGAATATCACACGCAAGGGCAATCTCCAAGCCACCACCAACCGTATGCCCATTGAGGGCGGCAATCACGAGCTTGGGCGTCTGTTCCAGGCGTAGCAGCGTCTCGTTGGCGTGCAGACAAAAATAATATTTGAAGCTTGGCGTAACGGAATTCAGCATGCTGATATCGGCACCGGCACAGAAAAACCGCTCGCCCTCTCCGCGCAGCACAAGTACATGCACATTCTCGTCGAAACGCGCCTCCAGAATTGCACGGTCAAGCTGCTGCATCATCTCATAGCTATACGTGTTCGCGGGAGCGTTCGCAAGCTCGATGACCGCGATACCCTCTGTAACAGTATAATGGACAAGAGTGCGCTCTGTAGTTGTCGTCATGATTGATTCTCCTTTTGTGCCTCGTAGTCGTTCAGGACCTCATCATCTTTGATACGCTCAAACGGCGTATGACAAGCATTACAATAATACTGTACCGTCAACAGTTGCTGACCGAACAGCGAGAAGAGTTCTGTATCATGCGAACCACAGTAGGGGCATAGCACCTGCACGCGCGGCTCGCTTGCATTATATCGCATTTCCATGAGGTTTTCCTCTCGATGGCAACAATCTTGATTTGTTCCTCCCCGCCTTCGGCGGGGAGGAACAAATCAAGATTGTTGCCATCGTCGTCCCACAATATCCCATCTTGCCCAAGGCAATTCATTGAATTTTGCAGCCATCTCAATATTCACCTGTCGCAACGTCGGCATCACTTTTTGCAGGTAGCGGCTCCGCAGTTCGTCAGGCAGAGCGTCTATGACACCTTGCTGACACAGGGATTGCATTACGGGGTCGTCGTGAGGACCAAACCAGCAGAGCGTCTCGTCCCAGACTTGTGTGAGAGAGGAGACAAGAGTGCGCTTAACGCCGCTCCCAGCTTTGCTGAGGCGACGTACCCAGCCCTCGCCGTGCATCAGGTGAATGCGCTCCTCCTGAATAATCTTGCGCGAACGCTGGCGCAACGGCTCGTAGCTAGAGTTCTGCGCCGCCTCAAAAAACGTGGTGAGGGCGGTATCGAACAGAAAGTTTGTCGCCACGAAGTCGGACCAACCCGCGAAATCCTTATCCAGAAAGGCGAGAGAATAGTGCAGGGTACGCGTCTCTGGCTCGACCTGGGCAGGGTCGGCTTCGGCCTGTACGAAGTCGGCGAGCAAGGGATAGAGCGTGCGAGCGTGACCAAGTTCGTCCTGCGCCATCGCAGCGGCGGCAACGGCGGCCTCTAACGCTGGGGCACCATTACACCAGTAGGCGTAGCGACGCCCTATGCTCTGCTTGTTATCGGCTAGCGATGAGAGAATTGCGAAGAGGGCGGCGTCATCAATGCGCTTGGAAGTGTTGTTCATATGTCACGACCTCATACACGTTCACTTAACGGATCAACGAGAACCAGGGCGCCCTAGCCTCACCACAGACCGATTTTGGGACTAAAGTTAACACCTATGGTCATGCCCCTATTACCGTGACAATGCTACTGCGTGGAATAATCACCATCTCGACCCAGCTAAACTCATCGTAGATGCTGCGTGCATAAACCTTCGCAAGCTCGACATCATCCGCCATGACGTTGCCGATCTCGTGTAGCGGCTCCTCATATTTGCGTCGGGCGTAGACCTGCCATACCGTTTCGTTCATGCTGACACTCCCCACGTTCGCATAATGTCGATCCCCTCTTCGCTCAACCGCGCCTTTGTCCACACAGGCTCCCACACCACCTCAATATTTACCGTATGTACACTTGACTCCTGTAACAAGCGTTCGCGGATATCGTCCATGATAAACTCTGTCGCGGGACAGCCCATTGCGGTAAATGTGAGTTTGAGAGCGACGACGCCATCGTGCAATGTAAGCGCAACGATCAAGCCCATATCGACCACGCTAATTGGTAGTTCGGGGTCCATCACGTCGCGTAGAGCGTCCCATAGTGCAGGGCACTGCTCATCCTCTTGTACGTGTGTTTGCAGTGAGGGATAGACAGTGGTCATGATGCTCAGTCCTCCTGCTCCAACTGGCGCAGCATGTCCTTCTTGCCACGCTGAAGCATGGCGACGAACTCCTCATTCTTAGGACCGCGTGCCTTCCAGCGTTGCATCACATCGTCCCAGCTACAGGGACCGTCCTCAAGGTGCCAGCGTTTAGCTTTGGCGTCGAAGTGCGCGGGAAAGGCGCAATCTATTCCGTATTTCTGTTGCTCTT
>CAXUGH010000367.1:0-4967 GCA_964250365.1 uncultured Ktedonobacteraceae bacterium | reverse complement strand
GAAGACAACCTTGTCCTCGCCTAGCTCACCCTCGATCTCCACCAGCACACCATAGTTATGCCCGTGCAAGCGTTCACACTTGCCCCCAAAGGTAATAAAATGAGCCGAGCTGAATTTGAGATTACCGCCCTCAACCTTCACCTTACGCATAATCCGTTCCTTCGCCATGCAAAAACGCTCCCCTGCACTCTCTCGAAATTGAATATCTTCCCCATTAGCATATCATATGGAACCTCTGATACTATCCTATTAAGAGTAAGGAACGTTCAGCCTCCTGTACGAAGTCCACGATAAATTTCCCAATGCTTTCTTGCCAGAAACTCGCTTGTTCCTCTTCCGTCATTTCGGAAATATATTTTCCACTTTCAGGGTCAATTTGAAGGGATTCCAGGGGATAACCTGGAAGTAAGTGAGAGCTAGGTTGGGCTACGAAGAGGCGATGAGAAAAAAAGCTCTTCTCAAATATACTACCTTGTGCATTTGCTAGACATAAACCATATTCCCAATAGCCCTTCGTCTTTCCACCGAGTGCTTCGATTGTTCGTGCATAAAATGCAAGTAATTCTTCATCGGTGGCTCTGCCTATTTTCCCTGGAATGCGTCGTGTATGAATGCTAGGTTGTTCGTTCTCTGGAAGACCTTGAAGATAGAGCGCATTATCGACCGAGAGTACAGGCTGTCCAACGGCGCGAGCATAGAGAAGTGCCTTTTTCCGAGCATTTTCCTGTGCTGTGCTTCCATCTTCTTGAATATCAAGAGTGATGCTGAGATCATCTGTGCCTTTAATCGTAATCCCTAGTGGAGCTAAGACCGATTGAATAGCTTTCTTCTTGGCTGCATTGCCTGTCCCAATAATCAGTTCCTTCATATCAATGAACTCCCACTTATGTTGCATTACTTGCTAATTTTAGTCTCACTATTTTAACGGACATGCGTCTTATTGTAACGTTTTCCCTATTAAATTTATCTAAGCGGGTTTCGACTACAAAGCTGAGTCGTTCTATAGAAAGCAAAAAAAGATGTTGCGAGCCTGAACCTGTTAGCTAGCTCACTGGACATCGCTTTCTCGTGACGGTATACTGTAAAAAGTGCCAGCAGGGGCTATCCTGTACTTAGAAAAAGGAGCAACAAAACAATGACAGTTGACGAGAGCTTCGTGACTATGCAGAGCATATTTAACCCTTCAGCGGCGGCAGGCTTGAACAAAACATTCCAATTCAATATATCAGGTGAAGAAGCCGGAACGTGGGCATTAAAGGTTGCCAACCAAACCTGTGAACTCGTTCGCAGCGCGGTAGAAAATCCCAGCATCACCTTCAACATCAAAGACCAGGACTGGCTCGCCATTGCCGAAGGCAAAATAGACGCCATGAACGCCTTCATGACTGGCAAAGTGAAAGTCACTGGCGACATGATGCTCGCCATGCGCCTGCAAAACCTCTTCCCAGTCAAACGCTAACCTCACCTTTATCCTTGATGAAAATATGTTAGTTTCAATTCGACTCTCTTTATGCTTTGTAAGCACAAAGAGAGTCGAATTGAAACTAACATCACTCGATGAGGAAAATTTCATCAAGAAGCAGACGTGCGAACCAGATGAACCAACCGACTATCATAATCGCCCACCAACTGCATTGATAACCCTTTTTGCATAAGGTATGCACCACTATACTCTGTCCCGTTCGTCTCATCTGCGTAATGTGCATTCTCCTCCAAGCCATGTAGCCTAAGCACAACCTGTGTTTCACCAAATTGCTGCGAGTGTCCCCACGCGAACACTATAGCCTCACTTCCGTCCCGTGCCACATATTGTGAAGCCGCAATATTGCCTGTTCGGAAAGAGCGTAGTCGATAGAGCAAGCCATTCTGGATGGTTGGACGTATACGCTTGTACGTTGCGATAAAGTCTCTCGCCTCCTCCATCTCCTGCTCCGTCCATTGCGAGAGGTCGCCGCCGATGCCGAGCGAGCCAGCCATTGCCACATGAAAGCGATAACGCAATGGTACAGTTCGTTTCGTCAAGAAGTTCGGGCCATCTGTCACCCAGCACATCATCACGCGCGGCGCGTACGCATAGCTAAAGCCCTCTTGAATGCGTAGACGGTCGAATGCATCAGTGTTATCGCTTGTCCATACCTGCTCGACGCGCGCTAGAACGCCGAGATCAACACGTCCACCGCCACCAGAACACGACTCGAACGCCACTCGTGGATGCCGACGACGCAATTCATCAATTACCCAATAGAGATTACGTACATGGTCGAGCCAGACACGTTGCGGATTCCTTTCACTCTCATCAGGCCACCCCGGTTCGCTAAAATAGCGATTCATATCCCACTTGATAAACTCAATACGATGCTCCGAGAGCAACGTATCGAGCATTTCTAATAGCCAATCGCGCACATCAACGCGTGCCAGATTCAACACAAGCTGATTGCGACTCTCTGTACGCGTGCGGTTGCGGAAATGGTATACCCAGTCGGGATGGAGACGATATAGCTCGCTATCACGATTCACCATCTCCGGCTCAACCCATAGCCCAAACTGCATGCCTAACGCATTGACATGTGCAATCAGTGGATGTAAGCCGCGTGGAAACTTCTCAGGATTCACTTTCCAATCACCCAAACCGGCGGTGTCGTCGTTTCGTGCCCCGAACCACCCATCGTCCACAACGAAGACCTCGGACCCTAGTGCAGCAGCTTTCTCGGCAAGTTTCATTTGATTCTCTTCAGTCACCGCGAACGTTGTCGCTTCCCACGAATTGTAGAGGACAGGCCGCACCGATTCCGGTGGCGTAGGCAAAACCTCTTCGAGTTCGTAGCGATGCCAGCGACGGCTTACTCCACCGAAGCCCTCGTTTGAGTACAGCCCAACAAAGGCTGGTAAGTCGAGCTGTGTACCTTCTTCTAAAAAATAGCGAAAATCAAAATCGTTCACACCGCCCGTACAATGAACTTCACCGTAGGACAATGTTTCTAGCACAATTTTCCATGACCCACTCCATGCCAGTGCGGTACTCCATACCTCACCGCTCTCTTCTGTTGCCTGAGCCTCTGGGTCTAGTGCTAGCCAGGGATTGAACTGATGGCTGGTCGTACCGCGCCGACTCTCCAACACAAACTTGCCAGGACCTAGCGTCGTCTCCGCGACCTGTGTTTCCTTGCCCCAGCGTCCATGAAGATACGTCAGGCGGTAGGATTCGCGTCGTGGCAACCGCCAGTCCGCCGAGAATGCCTGCTCAATAGGAATAGGACCGCTTCCTCCTGCATTCTCTAAGCGCACCCATCGCTCAATCACATCATGACTATCATAGATGCGATAGTAGAGCATTACTACGAGCGGGTACGCCTTATCACGAAACCGTAGCCAGAGAGTAGAACTCGCTCCTGACTGCTCAATGCCATAGTCTTCATAGAGCCACTCGATTCCGCGCGTCCCATCGGCGTACTCTACCTTGAGACTCGGCTCGCTAAAGCGCAACTCTCCCCATGGCACATATTCCTCACGAGACGTGCCCGTTAATGACTCGAATGGTGCCCACAAAGACGGTGGGGGAGAAACCATTTCAAGCGCAGCCTCTGTCGGAACATGCGCTCCCCAGTAGACGTGCTGTAGTGAAGATACATCTTCACTCAGCCCTATACAATATGTTGATGCCTCCATCTGCAGAACCCAACACTTCCTCGACGCTTCATAGGTAATAGTTGCCAAAACAGTGCCTCCATTTAGTTGCTAAAGTCAAATAGCACGTAAAGTGCGACTACACTTTACGTGCTACATCCATATTATCCCAGTGAAATCGCAAGCTGCTGTGTATAAGCAAAACACGCGCTTCAAAGGAATGTCAAGAGTACTCTGTAAAAACGCTTTTACGCCTTACAAACGTACAATGTCGAGCCACCCAAACCGGTCGCGCTTGAGGTCGATGAATATTGACTTGTCGGTACCACTGTGCAATGTTGCGTAATCCATGTTGTCAGCGAACTTTGACCGCCACCAGGACCGCCTCCTGAGCCGCTAAGCAGGAAGTACTTCACCGTTCCATTCGCAACAAGCTTTGCCAGTTGACTCGTTGTCAGAATAGGATCGCTTCCCGAAAATCCACCAAGTGCCATCACACCTTTATTGGTTGCCAGAATAATGCCATCCGCCTGATTGGAACTCGGCACCGCAACAAGGTACTTCGCGCTTCCCTGATGCGCTTCCAGGTAACTAATCAAGCTGCTACTCACGCCACCATCTCCACCAGGACCTCCCGCGGCAGCCTGTTGACGTTGTGTTGTTGCTGTACTTCCATTCGCAGCAGTATTTCCACCACCAAAGCTGCCACCCGCAAACTGCTGAGTTAGACCAGCTACGGGTATACTATCCGCGATATTCTCTACGGCAGGAACTGCCGACCATATCGCTGGCGTGAGCATTAAGGCAAGTAGACCAGCGCAAAGTGCTGGCACAAGCACACGTCTTCTCACCCCAAGACGTGGTAACAAGCGAGCGACAAACAGAACTACTGCTGCTAGCGTGCATGCAACCGCGATAACTGGAATAAGCCACGTTCCCCACGCCGTGTTACTCGTGATGATGTGTATCTGTTCGGCGGCTGTGAGCAGTAGTGCTAACGGTAGCAACCAGCCGCGCCAACCAGAACGTTTGAAGTCGTTCCACATCACCACCACGCCAATACCAAACATGGCACAGATGGCTGGGGCGAGCGTTGATAGGTAGTACTGGTGAAAGAAGCCTGCCGCGCTAAAGAAGACTGCCATTGTCAACAACCAGACACCCCACAGTACGAGCGACTGCTGCTGACGATCATCCCGCAAATGAGGGCGACGCTGCCATGCCAGTGCGAGCATACCCAGTAGCGCGAGTGGCAGCAGCCACACAATTTGTCCGCCAAGAGGCTCATTGAAGAGACGCAACGGACCAGCAGTGCCTGTATTAAACATACCGCCACTAGTGCC
>CAXUGH010000366.1:0-5005 GCA_964250365.1 uncultured Ktedonobacteraceae bacterium | reverse complement strand
AATTCGTGTCGAGGCATCAGGAATCGTAATGCCCCATGCCCTCATCTCCTCGAAAAAATCGCCTGCACCAATACCAAGCTCGAAACGTCCCCCACTCGCTATAGCAAGCGTCGCGCTCTCTTTCGCCAGTACTCCCGGCAAATAGTTCATGCGGTCAATAACCATAGGCACCAAATGAATACGCGATGTCACCATCGCCAGCGCACCATAAACAGACCAGCCACAAATGTAAGGGTACTGCATTTCTTCCGTATGATAGTGATCCAGGAAACTGAGAGCATCAAAACCGTACCTATCCGCAGTTTGAGCAGCAGAAAGTATAGCATCCCAATCAGCATTGGGACCAAGATTGATTGCGATACGCATAGCTGTTATTCTCCTTGTAAGAATAGAATTTTAGTGTGTAGGGGTCATAATTCAGTACGCCCTTTTTGACGGTAGATACTGTCGGCAATCACTGAATAACGTTTTCAATAGATAGGAAACGTGGTCGATTGTTACGAGGGCGTAATGAATTATGACCCCTACATCTATATCCCATCGCATACATCAGTATAACTGCCACTAGTTGACATCTCCTGTCATAAATGAGTGTCAAGGTCAGGGTACCCGCAAGGGGATGCCCTGGTTGCGACTACAAATGAACATTAACCGTGTACTACGCTGTGCTACAATAAAAAGCATATACGCACAAACATTTGGACAGGAAAGTACAATATCTCTATGTCACTCCCCCCGGCGATATCGCAGGAAAATGTTGGCAACAAAAAGCCAAGTAGTGTCTCTCTGCGGATATTCGCGGCATGTCTTACATCGGTTGTGGTCTCGATTCACTACACCAACTATAGCCCTTTGATAGCGACGATACGCACTCAGCTACACATCAATAGCGGACAGGCGGGCTTATTATCAACGCTACTCTTTCTTGGTCTCGCCCTCACCTATCTTCCGGCTGGAGCATTAGCGGACCGTTTCGGTACAAAACCGGTGCTACTAGCGTTTAGTGGATTGATTGTTGTTGGAGGTGTCCTGCTGCCGCTCTTTCCTTCGCTGGCATGGGTGCTGTTCTGTCGCTTGCTTGTGGGTTTTGGTTGTGGCGGTGCATTTGTAGCGGGGGCGGGTGTCGCGGCTAGCGTGGGCAAGCATGCATCGGTTGGGCAAGGTCTTTATGGAGGCGCAACGCAGGTTGGACAAGCGTTGGGCTTGCTAATTACGCCGTTGCTGTTACCGTATTTTGGCTGGCGCGGCTGCTTTCTATTCTGGGGACTGTTTAGTGCGTCATCTGTTCTCGTGTGGCTTTTTGTGAACGATGGGCAAGAGGCACGTAGAGATGCGAAAATCGACGTAGGAGCAGGAATACGTTCGCCGTCAGTGTGGACGCTGGGATTATCTCATCTTGGCACGTTCGGTTTAGGAGCGGCGATTTCAGCATGGCTAACTATTTATCTTATTGACCAGTATCATCTATCGTTACAGCTTGCGGCTGCGCTTGGCTCGTTTGCGCTACTCACAGGCATGTTCTTCCGTCCACTTGGCGGTCTACTAATAGGACGCGGTATTATTGGCGCGATTCCGCTGCTACGTATGGGCACGATTCTGGGTGCGGTGGGTGTCGCGGTATTGATGATACCGTTGAGTATACCGATACTGGGGGTTATTGGTATCTCGTTGATTGCGGTAGGAGCAACTATTCCGTACACATCCGTCTTCAATTCAGCGGCGAATTTGCGAACGGTCAAGCGCGGTGTGGCACAGGGCTTCGTGAGCATGATATCCAGCCCAACGGCAATTATCGGACCGCCTGTAATTGGCTATGTACTCGATCACACGAAGAGTTTTACCGATGCATTTAGCGTCATTCTCTTATTTAGCGCAGTAGCGATCACGGCCTCGTTTCTCGCAGGGTCAGCCGTGAGACGCGAAGCTGCCGTTCCATCGGTATAACCATAAAAGATTTCGATGTCACTTGTTTTGCAGTTTGTTCGTTACTCATGTATAAGAGGTAAGCATGCCTCGATGTCTTCCTACGAGAAAGGCACAGCATAGTTTTCTTCAGAAATGGAGTTTCATTTTCATGAAAAGACCAAAGGCGATCATTTTTGACCTGGATGGCGTACTCACCGATACATCTGAGTACCACTATCAGGCATGGAAACACTTGGCAGATGACGAGGGTATCCCATTCACGCATGAGGAGAACGATGCTCATTTGCGCGGCGTCGGCAGACGCGACTCGCTGATGTACCTGCTCAAAGGCCGTCAGGTGTCGGAAGATCAGATGCAGGAAATGATGGACCGTAAGAACCGCTACTATACAGAACTCATCAAAAACATGACCCCGAAAGAGGTTGTAGCCGGTGGCGTCGAACTGCTCAAGCAATTGCGACAGGAAGGCATCAAAACCGCCATCGCCTCCGCAAGCAAAAACACTTCGATAGTACTCGATAAACTGCAAATCACCTCGTACTTTGATGGTATCGCCGATGGCAATAGCGTTGTCAATGGCAAGCCAAAACCAGACGTGTTTGTCTTTGCCGCTGGCATGGTCAGAACATCGGTGCTTGATTGCCTGGGTGTCGAGGATGCGGCGGCAGGAGTCGAAGCGATTAAAGCTGCTGGTATGGAGGCGTTGGGCATTGGTCCAAAAGAGCGTTTCCAAAACGCAGACAAAGTTCTTCCTACTATGGAGAACAAAACACTACAAGATTTGATAGATTAACACGTAAAATTACAGGTATAGCCTTGTAAGGCTATACCTGTAATTTTAGGAAGGATGCTTCTGTGGACTTTTGGCACATAAGCGAAGACACCTTTGACCAGACACCCAAGAATTTGCATAGTCAGGAGACGGTGTACACCGTCGGCAATGGCTACTTCTGTACACGGGGGACGTTTGAAGAGGGTTATCCGGGCGAAAATCCGGCAACATTGATGTATGGCGTTTTCGATAAAATTCCGATAGGCAGGGAAGAACTGGCGAATGCTCCCGATTGGATACCCATTGACCTGTTCATCAATGGTGAGCGCGTCCGCCTTGATAAAGGCAAACTGCTGGATTACTCTCGCATATTGAATATGAAGAACGGTGTAATCACGCGTACAGTGCGTTGGGAAGATGAATCCGGCATTCGTCTGCTTATTGAAAGTGAGCGTATCGCAAGCTTAGCGGATGAGCATGTCGGCATTATTCGCTATAGCGTTACCGTCGAACAAGCCGCGCAACCGGTGCAAATTGACCTGTACGCCAGCCTCAACACTGCTATCGGCAACAACCATCTGATGCACTGGGAGAGCGAGGATCAGGGACACCAGAGCGATACGGTATGGCTCACGAGTCAAACGATTGCGACAAAGGTACATCTGGCACAGGTATTCAGTTTCAAAACTGAGACGCAAGGCTTTAACTCCGAGTTATACAACTCTGATATTGCGCCCACTATCAAGCTCTCTGGCACATTAGCGCAAGGAGCAAAGGTAACGACGGAGAAGCTCGTCACGATGTACACGTCGCGCGATGGCGTAGAGCCGTTGCCAGCAGCATTGGAACATCAGCAGGAACTACTGGAGAACTCGACACTGGTGTATGATAGCTTGTTTCAGGCGAACGAGGATGCATGGCTTCAGTTTTGGAACGAGGCCGATGTGATTATCGAGGGCGAGGAGTCGGCGCAGATTGGAGTACGCTACAACCTGTACCAACTTCGCATCAACGCCTCTTCACACGATGATCGCTATAGTATCGCGGCAAAGGGTATGACGGGCTTCGGCTATCTCGGTCACATCTTCCACGATACCGAAATCTTCATGCTGCCCTTCTTCATCTATGCCGAGCCAAACCTTGCACGCAACCTCGTGATGTATCGCTATCACACGCTACCGGCGGCGCGTCGAAAGGCAAAAGCCAATGGCTTCGAGGGCGCACAATACGCGTGGGAGAGTACGTTGAGCGGCGACGAATCGACGCCCGTCTCTATCATTCACCCCGAAAACGGCGAGTTGATTCCCGTACTCAACGGTCCATTGGAGATACACATTAGCGCAAGTGTCGCACACGCAGCATGGCAGTACTGGAGCCTCTCCGCCGATGACGAGTTCATGCGCGATTACGGTGCCGAGATTATTCTGAGTACAGCACTCTTCTGGGGTAGCCGTGTCGAGAAAAATGCGGAACACAATGATTACGAAATCAAAAATGTGATTGGTCCCGACGAATGGCACGAACACGTCAACAACAACGTGTTCACCAACTACATGGCTCGCTGGAATCTGAAAACGGCTCTCGATGTCCTGCAGTGGCTGCGTTCAACAGCTCCCGATAAGGTGCAAGACCTGGAGAAGCAACTCGGCTTGAACGAGTCGCATTACAACCACTGGCAGGATGTGATAGAGCATATCCGCATTCTCCAGGATAAGGAAACGGGTGTGTTCGAGCAGTTCGATGGCTTCTTCGGGCTTGAGCTACTCGACCAGCAAAAGTATACCGGTCGTACCGACTCCTTTCAGGGCATCATCGGCCTCTACCCGCTGCAAAAGTATCGCATCGTCAAACAGGCCGACGTGCTGATGCTGCTCACTGTATTGAGTCAGGACTTCGACCTCAAGACCAAGCAAGCCAACTGGGACTACTACTACCCGATCACCGATCATGACTATGGTTCCTCGCTTACGCCCGCGTTCCATGTCATTCTCGCCTGTGAACTCAACAAAGCTAACGAGGCTAAAGAGTTGTTCCGCCTCGGCAACCTCGTCGATCTCGACAACCTGCGCGGCAACACACCCGCAGGCATTCACACCGCCTGCGCCGGTGCCGTCTGGCAAGCAGCCATCTTCGGCTTCGCGGGACTCGAAGTAACTCCCGAAGGCTATACGACAAACCCACACCTACCCGATAGCTGGACGCGACTAGCATTCAACTTCACGCTACGCGGCAAGCTCGAAAGGGTGGATTTGCGGAAATAAGAGTGTGGATGGTGTGTGCATGCGTTGCGTTTCGCACGCGAAACGC
>CAXUGH010000365.1:0-5005 GCA_964250365.1 uncultured Ktedonobacteraceae bacterium | reverse complement strand
ACGATTCCATCCTCACCGCCCACAACCAGCGTTGCACCCATTGGCGCATACTCCAACGCTCGCATGCGGATAGCTGCGTCCAGATAGTAGGCATGCAATTCGCGCCCATTTGCAGCGTTCCATACCCGTACAGCTCCACCCTGAGAAGATGACGCGATTGTCTGCCCATCTGGTGCCCACGAGACGCTCTCAATAGGTGTAGTGTGGTGTGCAAAGACCGTCTGTGCAGTATAATTTGTCGTGTCCCACACAATCGCGCGATTATCTGCACCGCCTGAAACTACCTGTAAACGCTGATTCTTGCCAGTCCAGGCAAGAGTCGTTACGTTTGCTGCGTGACGAGTCGAGAGGGCCAACTGCATGCCAGTCATTGCATTAACGAAGAGAACCTGATTGTTTGAACCTGTGACGAGACGCTGACTATCTGGCGACCACGCAGCGGCGTTGACAGCGGCGGGATGAGCGATTGTCTGACGAATAGTACCGTTAGTGTTCCACACGAAAAGTTGTGAGTCATCGGCACCACTAGCAAGCATTGTGCCATCAGGAGACCACACGACGGTCCGAACTGTCTGCTGGTGTCCTGTAAAAACAACACCCGTTTTCGCCATTGTTGGAATCATAGGAGTTGTTGGCGGTGGCGGTGCCTTTGGTGACTTTGGCATTCGTCCGCCCGTCATATTCGTCGTATTCAATATACCTTTGTTAAAGCGACGCAAAGCTGCATAACCAGTACCAATCGTGGCCGCTCCAAGCACAACACCTCCAATTGCCAAAAAGGTTCTACGCCTCACTCGCCCCTTGTCACGCGAGGAAGACGGGGACTGGTTTCCCACAGTTGGAAGACCTGTCTTGTCGTTAGCTGTGTCCGATGAATGAAATAAGGCATCTGGAGCCGCTTGCGCCGTAGTTTTCTCCATCATCGTCGCTACCGAGCCATCAACAATGTATGAGTCAAGTACAAGTTGCGTTCCCTGCCCCACTCCTGAGGCTAACAATGTCTTTTGCTCAGGCAGAATACGCCCATTCAGAGCATAACGCAACATATATACCAGTGGTTTGCCAAATATATCCGCCTTTGGTAATTGCAATTCTTCAACTAACGCGGGCACAAGTACAGCAACGGGTGCATCGGCAACAATCTCGACAGGTCGCACCGACCCGTGGACGTTTTCCTCTATATAAACTTCTAGTGTTTGCATATTTTCCCCCTATTACTATTCTTCTTTCCGTAGTGTAACACGGTAGCTCTTTGTTGTTCACCGTTATGGGTAAAATGGGCTAGTGCAAAGGGAAAATTTATGATACTATCAGAATGTGCAACTCTATCGAAAGGAGGATACTCTCGTATGACAAGCCGCTTGAGAGATATTGGTACACGAAAATATCTGCAAGTAGATGTCTTTTCTATGCCCGAAAATGTACAGAAGTCTACGTTCTATAGAAAAGGCATCCGTAAGGCAATGCCCTGGAAGCGATGTCTTGTCTGCCTGTACTTTCTTTGTGTTGGCCTCCTTCCAACAGCTTTTCCGACACCTGTCGCGCAAGCACAAAAGACTGCGAACATCGACTTTCCGACAGTGAGTCCCGACTATATCTATGATCAGCTCTATGCTATGGTTACGCAGTTTCAGCGGCGCGAAGCTGGCTATGGCAGTAGTGGACACGATGGCTTCGCCGCCTATTGGACAAAGGAGATGCTGCACAACCTGCAAGGTTTTGGGGCACAGGTGCGGCAAGACTCTTTCAGCTTGAAAGGATGGAAAGGGCGTCCTGCGACAACACCCGCGAACAACGTCGAAATCACCGTCCCAGGAGCGATCCACCCTGAACAGATGGTAGTCCTCGGCTGTCACTACGATGGTGAGGCGTTCTCTACACAATCGGCGAATGATGATGCGAGTGGTTGCGCGATAGAGCTTGGCGTCGCGCAAGCGTTGGGGAAATACTGGCACAGGCATTCCGTTTATCCCGCACGCACACTCCGTTTTGTAATCTTCGATGCGGAAGAGCAGGGACTCTTCGGCTCGTATCACTATCTCAATGAGACGCTCAATGGCGACGCACACAACGTTGTTGCTATGTTTAATGAAGAACAAAACGGCATCGCTTATCCGCTGCGCTATCTTGGACAAACTGCAAATCCATTGCTTCCGTTCTACATTGAAACGGCACCTTTGCAAAATACTAACTTTTATCCAGCGCAAAACAAGTTGTCACAGGCGCAACGCGCTAGTATTCAACGCTTCAATGACCTGATGCATCAGGCAGTGAGTGCCGTTTTCGCACAATTCCAGGCACTCGGCTACCAAGGATTGACGTATCACGACGAGAGCAATCAGCCACAAGCACAAGCAATTTTCACGCCCGATCAAACGAGCAATGTGCATATAGAGGATGATAATTTAGGGAGTAGCGATCAGGTTCCCTTCACACTGGCTGGTTCACCTTGTGCAACCTTCGTAGGCAACGTGACCTACTACGGCAACAATCCCCCCGCGTGGTCCTACCCCTATGACCAGCCACAGGACACGATTCAACTCATGAACACCTTTGCAGATGGGAGTTCCAAGAAGGCTCACGCCCTCACGCTCTCCCTTGCCCTTCCTGGCATGCTCACTACCTGGATGCTGCATCAGCCCGATATCCTGGGTGAGTCGGCGGCTCCTACTCACCCGATTGTAGCCATTAGCGATATTGGGCAAACAACTCCATACAGTACATTGCAGCTTGATGCAAGTGCCTCGTTCGACCCGCATAAGCCTTCAACGCCACTGACCTATAGTTGGGACTTTGGTGATGGCTCCACGGCTACGGGTATCAGCGTGACTCATAGTTATACGAAGGTGGGCACCTACACGCTAAAACTCTCGGCACACTCGTCATCTGGTGCCGCTATTATCAGCAAAACTATCGCTGTGTCCGATAAACCTGTAAGCTATGATAATCCCTACAGTAACTATCCTGGTCCGGGAACGCCTCACAGCAATTCACAAGTGAAGCTACCACAGCCCAATGATACGCTCACCGACCAGGTAATTAGTTTGTCGCCACAGGGAGCTTCCGTCGCGTCTCAATCGCAACAGCAAACGCATCCATTCCTGCCACAACCATTAGGATTTTTTGTAGGGACGCTGCTTTTGCTTCTCGTGATTGGGGGAAGTGTAGGATTCGCTGTCTTCATTATACGTAGACGAAATGCATAAGCTTGTTCGTTGTAAAGATTAACGGTCCCGTACAATATATATGTATAACGTTTGATAAAAGGGTTCATACTAATACGAAAAGAATGTATAGGCGAGCATAGAGAGTTCCCACCTCGCTTAGCTCAGAAAAGGATACACAATGGCACGACCAATCTATGTACTTGGACATAAAAATTCTGATATGGATTCTGTTGCTTCCGCATATGCATACGCTAAGCTTTTGAATATACAAGGCGAGCAGGCAATAGCCGCACGTAATGGCGAACTAAAGCCAGAGGTAAAATTTGTCCTCGACCGCTATCAGGTCGAAGCACCAGAGGCACGCGACGACGTATATCTACAGGTGCGCGATGTGATGAAGCGCGGCGTCGTCTGCGCTACTATCGACCAGCCGCTATTAGAGGCAGGGCAACTCTTACAGGAACACAACCGCCGCTCAATGCCCGTTGTGGACAGCGAGAACAAGGTACACGGCATTATCAGTGATGAGGATTTTGCCAAACTCTTTTTCAATGACCTCGATCCGCGCGTCGTGAATCGCCTTCCACTACAACGCGACAATCTCGTGCGTGTGCTACGTGGACGAGTGCTGGTCGAGGGACGGCGCACGCTCGGCAACCGCGTCATTGTAGGCGCGATGGAGGCTGAGACAATGGCTGACTACGTAGAGGTAGGCTGTCTCGTCGTCATTGGCGACCGCGAGGATGCACAACTCGTTGCGATAGAACGCGGCGCGGCTGCTCTCATCATTACAGGCGACCTGCTTGTCTCAGAGAAGACGTTACAGATGGCTCGCAAGCAAGGCGTCATGGTGATTAGCACGGGCCATCACACCTTTACCGCCGTTCGTCTCATCAACCTGAGCATTAGCACACAGGATATTATGAATCGCACCTTCGATTTTTGCCATCCCGAAGATTTGATGAGCGAGGTGCAAAAAACACTGGCGCGTCGCCGCTCACTGCCGGTGGTTGATAATGAGGGCAAGCTGGTGGGCTATCTCTCGCGTTCCGACCTGCTCAACGCACATCCCAAACGCGTTATTCTTGTGGATCATAATGAACAGTCGCAAGCGGTTGACGGACTCAGCGAAGCCGACCTCCTCGGTATCATTGACCATCATCGTATCGCCGATGTACACACTAACAAGCCCATCATGTTCCGCGCCGATCCCGTTGGCTGTACCGGCACCATTATTGTTGGACTCTATCACGAAGCTGGTATAGCTCTTCCGCGTGAGGTCGCAGGTCTTCTTCTTGCTGGCTTGCTCTATGATACACTTATTCTGCGCTCTCCAACCTGTACACCGCGTGACGAGCGTGTCGCGGCAGAGCTAGCGGAGATTACGGGCGAGGACATCGAGCAGTTTGGACAGGAAATTTTTGCCGCCGCCGCCACGGACCTCAATGAGAAATCTGCTGAAGCACTGATTACGTCGGACTTCAAAGAGTTTATCATTGGCGACGCCAAAATCGCCATTGGCACCGTTGAAACCGCGAGTCCTGCCACTATCGAGAAACGCTCAGCCGAGATACTCTCAACTATGCAGCGCATCGCGCACGAACACAACTACTCGTCGTTTCTCTTTATGATCGTCGATATTCTCAATCTGCGCTGCACTCTGCTCATCTCCGGTGGCGAATCCGCAGTCGCCGAGGCTCTACGTGTACCGTTACAAGCCGACGGACATTCGGTTATTGTCGAAGGTCTGGTGTCACGCAAAAAGCAATTGGTCCCGCTCTTGCCACGTATTCAGGAACTCATGGGCGGCAAAATTGGCATTGTGTAGCAGTTTGAAG
>CAXUGH010000364.1:0-5015 GCA_964250365.1 uncultured Ktedonobacteraceae bacterium | reverse complement strand
ACGCCAATCGGTACCATAACAAAACTTCCTGCACCAGCACGAACGATTTCTCCGTCCACTTTGAACTCTAGTTCGCCTTCCAGCACATAGAACCCCTCCTCGTGAGCATGATGAACATGAGGAAATGGACTTGGTGAGTGTGGTGGAAATGTAAATTCAGCAATTGCCATTGTGCCGCGTGTATTTGTGCCATCTTCTAACACGTTTAGACGGATAGGACCCATGCTGATTGACCGACCTTCACCTTGTTGAAGTACGATAGCGTTCATGATATTCTCCTTTTCTTTTTAGTAGCTTACATATTGCTTGCTTGAGCGAGCAAAAACATGCAAAAAAACAATAGTGTCATTGAAAACAGCGCAGCATCTGAGCAAGAACTTGATACGCTGCATCAAGATCGAAGGTAGGGTCCATAATCTTTTGCAACGCCAGCCCATCGAAAATAGCGAGCAGAAGAGCTGCTAAGCTAGCTGGATCAGGAGATGCACTCTTTGCACTCTCCATGTTCAATGCTTTTGCTATCACAGGGCCAATCTCCTCCCGTCGTCGTGCAAGCTGCTCTCGTACCTTTGGTTCAAGAAGAGGATTGTGTAAGCCAAGCGAGAACGATTCGTAGCGCAAACGATACACATCCGGTTCCTGATCGAAACGTTCACGAATGAGCGTCAAAAATGCCTCTACAGATCGGTCAGTAGGCATATGCTCGGCGAGTTGCTCAGCAGCCTGATGGAAACGCCGACCAGAGGCGTCCAGTACCTCAACGAGCAACTGATCCTTGCCGCCGAAGTAGTAATGCACAAGTCCAGGTGCAACCCCAGCCTCGCGTGAAATCTCCCTCAGCGTTGTTGCATCATATCCCTTCTCCGCGAACACCTTCGAGGTTGCTTCGATAATGCGCTCTCTTGTCTTTTGTTGTTCCTCTATATTTTGTTGCTTGCTCATACAAGCAATATAACATAGATTTTCGGAAATTGCAAGTAGGAATATGATAGAATGAACGAAAAAGAAACGAGCGAAAGGAAGAACATGAATGATTGAAGAACGTCCTGTGATTACCGTTCCATTCCAAACGTTTGCTCGCTCGTTTGCAGAAATACGTGCTGGTGAACATCCATGGATCGCGCTTGGCAAAATGATGCATCAGTTCTTTGGCGCATATAAGATGTTTCGCGCTGAACTGGTACGTGATCCCATCGAGGTGCCGGATCAGATTTCGGTGGACCTGTTTCAATGGGCTGTGTTTTGTGCAGCCTCGGTAGAATATCTCTGTCACACCTACGAACTGGAATGTCCAATGTGGGCTATGGAGGAACGCTACCATTTGTCCGAACCCTGGTATTACCATCTAGTGGGGGATTTGGACGAAGTTCAGCAAGAGCTACGCGATACAACGCCGCAGGAGTTTGCGCGGCGCAATGTCTACTGTGGAGAAAATCCCTACCGCAACAAGTATGAGCGCAGTAAACACCGTAGGACCGCGTAGTAGCTACTTTTTGTGATATCTGTATCACAACCGCTTTCTCAACACAAATCCCAATTGGTGAATACGCTCGAAGCCGAACCACTCATACAGGCGGTGCGCGTGCGTATTGTCATCTTGGGAGTTGAGCATGATGCGCGTCACATGCTCACTTTGGAAGAATCGCGTCGCCTCTGCCATTAAGCGTACTCCTATCTGCTTGCCTTCGGCGGAAGGGTGTACCGCGATACGCACAAGGTAGCCGTAGTCACTATCGAGGGCGTTGAACTGATAACCAACGACTTTCCCGTTCAGTTCGGCTACAACAAAGTATGGATGCGTCGCTGCTACGTCGCTGAATCCTATTGCATCGTAACGCCACAAATCTTCAAAGCAAGCCTGCTCAATGTCGAGCAGTGCAGCCATATCGTCACTCTTGCCCCATTTGCCTTTGAGGTTGACCTGTCGCACAAGCACCTGCTGATTCCCAGGTGCGGGTATCTTATAGTCGTACTTGTCGTAGGAGTAGAGGCGGCGATAGGGCAGAAAATCGTGTTTCAATAGCACTTCACGTAGCCAGTCGCGCGAGGAGTCGTTGCCCGAATAGTGCAGGTGCGTCACGCCTTGTCTGACTAGATGCGCTGAGAGCTTGTCGAGCAATCGAAACAGGATATCCAGATAGTAGCTACTTTCTGTCCAGCTAACACCGAAACCGCCAATCCATGCTGATGGCGCATTGACACTTTGCGATAACAGAAAACTGTGCATCGTTGAACCGTTAAACAGCCCCACTGCCGGATAGTGTTTGAGTAGCAAGGAAAGTTCTTCTACCGTGAAGCGTTGATAGATGTATTCCGAAGTACGCAGAAGTCGCTCAACGGAACCTATGTCTGCTGGCGTCAACAGGCGTATCTGGTACGTGTCAAGGTGCGTCGCTTGCATGAGTCGTGTGCTTTCTTAGGCATCGTGGAAATGTGTATCAGAGTTGGTGTGAGCATCCGGTCCTTTCATCTCGCGCCGCAATCGTTCTACGTCGGGCTTCTTGAAGTTTCGCATGCGATAGCCCGTCAAGCCATGAATACGACGCAACTCACTGATCAACACATCAGTGTTCACGCGCATTGGGTCTACAGGTGGCGGACCAAAGCTATCAACCGCAGCATCACCACCGAGCAGTTGATTGACGCTTGTTGCGACACACATACCCGTTGCCTGTACATTATAGCCACCCTCTTGCACCATAATCACATGACCGTCGCAAACCAGATCGGCGATATTGAGAATAATCTCGTTCAGCCGAAAAAAGCCCGCCGTGGAGAGATACATCTGCGTATGCGTGCTGGTCTGTGGAATCGCATCCTTCCAGTGAGCATCGAAACCTGCCGAAACTAGAATAAGCTGTGGATTGAAGCGATCAGTAGCGGGAGCCATCACCTGTCGAAACACAGCCTCGTAGGTATCGAAGCCGCAGGTTGCAGGAATGGGAACATTGATTGTCGTTCCATATCCATCGCCCTCGCCTAGTTCGTCGGATGCACCTGTGCCAGGATAGAAGGGGGCTTGATGTATCGAAAAGTAGAGGACGCGTGGATCGCTATAAAACATATCCTGTGTGCCATTGCCATGATGCACGTCGTAGTCAATAATCATCACGCGCTCAAGGCCATAAGCGTCGATAGCATAGCGAGCGGCAACCGCGACATTGTTAAAGATACAGAAGCCCATCGCATCATCGGGGAGCGCGTGGTGTCCAGGGGGACGCACAAGGCAATACGCGTTCTTAATCTCGCCCTTCATCATCGCATCAATCGCTGTAATTGGCGCACCCGCCGCAGTTGTCGCCGCTTCATACGACTTTGCGGAAACGTAGGTATCGGTGGCGAAAAAAGCTGTCTTATAGCCACCCTTCGCCTCTTCCTCTGCCATCTGCTGTGAGGCATCAGCGACCTCTTGTATATACTCACGATCATGAACTGCCGCCAACTCATCTACGGTTGCCGCGCGTGGTTTCAGTTGTATCAGACCCTCGCGTGTCAGCCAGCCGAGTTCTTCGAGACCTTCATAAGCTAATGAAACGCGATTCGGTTGTTCGGGATGTTGTGATGGTGTGAGATGTTCCAGAAAAATCGGGTCATAAATGAGTGCGGTAGTCATAATTATCCTTCAAATAACAGAAAAGCAACTGGACATGTAAAACATGTCCAGTTGCTTTTCTGTTATAAAACTTTTTGCACGAGTTCGGGAATGTCGAAAATGGTGTCGGCAACGGGCACATGTGCGGCCTGTAACGCCGCTACTTTGCCCTGCGCCGTACCTGTATTACCAGAGATAATCGCACCAGCATGACCCATGCGCTTGCCAGCCGGAGCGGTGCGTCCTGAGATAAAGGCTACAACAGGCTTGCTCATGGTCTTGATGTACTCAGCAGCATCTTCCTCATCGCTACCACCAATTTCGCCGCACATCACCACTGCCTTCGTCTGTGGGTCGGCCTCGAACAGTTTGAGGTAGTCAACGAAGGTTGAGCCAATGATGGGGTCGCCACCAATGCCGATACATGACGATTGCCCAAGTCCAGCCGCCGTTAGTAGCGACACTACTTCATAGGTGAGCGTGCCAGAGCGTGAGATAAAGCCAACGGGACCAGGAGTGAAAATCTGGTAGGGAATAATGCCGATCTTGCCCTGTCCCGGTGTACACATGCCTGGGCAGTTTGGTCCGATCAAGCGTGCATTATGCTCATGTACAACCAGCATGGCTCGCGTCATATCGATAACTGGAATGCCCTCGGTGATACACACGATCAGCTCAATGCCACTGCTCGCCGCCTCCATAATAGCATCAGCGGCACCAGGAGGCGGCACAAAAATACACGATGCCGTGGCTCCCGTCGCTTGAATTGCCTCGGTGACAGTATCGAAAACTGGGTAGCCCTCGACGGTCTCTCCGCCCTTGCCAGGGGTCACGCCACCAACGATATTCGTGCCAGCCGCCTTCATATTGCGCGTGTGGTAGAGTCCCTCACGTCCAGTGATACCCTGCACAATCACTCTTGTTGTGCTATCTAACAAAATACTCATTTCGCTTCTATCCTCTTATTCTATCCGTGACTCTGGCTCTCTGGACGTTGTTGAATGGGAGTGTGAGCTGCGTGCGTTAATGGCTGCGACAATCTTCTCCGATGCCTCGCGCATATCCTGTCCCCAAGCGAGACCAGCATCTTTCAGGAGTGCCTTGCCCTCTTCCGCGCCTGTGCCGGAGAGACGTACTACAATCGGCATACCTTTGGGGAGGTCAGATTGCGCCATAATGACGCCCTTCGCCACCTCTTCACCACGCGTAATGCCACCGAAGATATTGACCAGAATACCCTTCACCTGTGGGTCGCGTGCCACGAACGTCAACGCCTTGTACATAATCTCGGCCTTCGCGCCACCACCAATATCGAGGAAGTTCGCGGGTTTGCCGCCCGCGCGTGCCACCATGTCGAGGGTGGTCATAACAAGTCCCGCGCCATTGCCAATAATGCCGACATCACCGTCGAGTTTTACATAGG
>CAXUGH010000363.1:0-5032 GCA_964250365.1 uncultured Ktedonobacteraceae bacterium | reverse complement strand
CTGTAAACGCGCCAACTTCTGCACCAAGCGAATAGAAATAACAAAAATCTCTCCCAATGCACTATTCAGTGCAATGGGAGAGATTTTTGTTGTAATGTGTTTTACACGTAATTCCAATTGTCGCCACCATCAAGTGTGCGAAGCAATGCATTACCGTTTGCGCCACCGATAGCCCAGCCATTCGAGGCATCGACAAAGCTCAATTGCACAAACTTGTATGGTGAAGTGGTTGCTAGCTGATGCCACGTCTGCAAGTCGATGCTCGATGTAGCAAACAGTTGCTTGTCCTTGCTGTTAATAGCCCATGCATGAGTCTGGTCCGCAATGTATACGTCGTTGGTCGAATCAATCGAGAACGGATTATGTGTTTGTGGCGCAGTCCACGTCTCTCCGCCATCACTCGTTGTATAGATCGCTGTCTCTGCGCCATTTGGTAACGAGAATAAGACAGGCATTATGCCCTTGTTACCAAAGAAGACAGGAGGCGTTGTCAGGTAGGAGGCAGTAGCGTCGGTCGCTCCTGGTAAAGCTTGCTTTTTCCAACTCACGCCGCCATCATGCGTGACATACAACCAGGGCGAATTTGAGGCATCGCGTCCAGTTGCCCAGCCGTTCTGTGCATCCTTGAAGGAAATGCCTGATTTAAAACCACCGTTTGGTAGGTCGCTTCCTGGCTTCGTCGTATCTGCAACCTTTGTCCATGATATTCCACCATTGGTTGTGCGGAATATCGCCACACCCTCGCTACCCGCGCCAGGACCGCCACCAGCGATAAACTCAATCCAGCCGTCTTGCAGATTGACGAACTTTGGAATTCCACCATAGTTCTCGATACTTACATCAGCAGGTATCGTTGAGCCTGTCTGCCAGTTGCGACCGCCATCTAGCGTGCGAATTACCTGAAAGCCTTTAACCGTAACATTATTAAGCACAAGCGAGACGACCCATGCATCATTCGCATTCAAAAACTCTCCATTAGGATTTTTGAGTTGTATATTGGACGGTACAGCATTATACCAGTTTTTACCACCATCAACCGTTCTGTAAACACCCGAATGAGTCACGCTCCAACCAATAGACGTACTCACCATGCGAATGTTCGTAAATTGAAGTTGCTTGGCTGGCACAGTATTGGATGGAGCCGTTGCGGAACCACTACCTGAACTTGTAGGAGAGGTGGTACCCGTTTGCGACGGCGTACTTGTAACCGTCGCACTCGCCGTTGGCGTTCCACTTCCCGCACCTGTTGAACCACTATTACCACACGCTACAAGAAGCAGCGTGAAGAGAAGCATAGTCAGCGTCACCAGAAATCTGGATGAACTCTTTTTCTCGACTATAAGAAACACATCGTGAAATGTTTTTTGCATTGCATTCTCCTTCATTAGCTATATAAGGTTTCTGTTATTCCCTTTACAACATTTTCCATTCTTTACTACGTTTTTAAACCTTCTTATTTGAAGAAACTTATAAAGTTATGTAGCAAAGCCTTCCACTAGTAGTAACGCTGTGAGATGTACAAATACCACGCACTTTATTGGTTCATATCTTTGTTCTGCCACGCCAGCCCCTCAAAACTTTCCTTTTTCAGGCTCTCACTTGCCAGAACAAAGATACAATGCTACTATTCCCCCAGCCAAACGTTTTTTATAGCAGATAACGGCAGACTCAAAGATAGAGGGACAGGAGCGAACAATCATGCAGCGTCAAGTTTCGACTGAGCAGAGGGCGAAAAATTGGTGGGCAACGGGCGATACGCCAGTACATACAGATTCGCGTGTGACCTTTCTTGTGGATGGGCGCACGGCAATGTTGGAGATGTGTGTAAACTTTCTCAAGGCTAAAAAATATATTTATCTTGCGAACTGGGGACTTACCTCATCCATGCATATCGTGCGTGGCACCGATCATCGTGCTGGGCCAGATGGAAGTCCAGAGCAAGAGGCGTTGCTCGCCAAATTGCGTGCGGCAGGGTTAGAGGAGGCCGAGATTGACTTCTGGTGTACACATGAACTCACGGTTCGCTCTGTGCTTGGCTACGCCGTGAACAAAGGCGTTGAGGTTAAAGCTCTTGTGTGGAAGGGTGCTCCAATCATGGTCTCGTGCAATGTAGAGGAGACCTACGAGCAATTGACCGCCGAAAATGTCGATTGCATTCTCGATGATAGCTCATTCGGTATTTTGCACCATCCCGTCGAGTCGCTACACCAGAAAATTTCTATCGTTGATGGTACGCACGCTTTTGTCGGTGGCGTCGATCTCGTCATTGAAAACGGTGGCGACTTTGACCGCTGGGATACGCCAAATCATTTTTACGACTCGCCACAACGTATAACTCCTGAGGGTACAACCCCCCATCCGTGGCACGATGTACATGCAGTAATCGAGGGTCCCGCCGCTGGCGATGTCGAGCTAAACTTCCGCCAACGTTGGAACGATGTTGTTCATCGTCATCGCATGGACAAGCATCGCTTCGTGAAGGAGCATCCAGCACCCCCATCTGTAGAAACGCAAACGGTGATGCAGGTAGCACGTACCATTCCAGAACACACCTATAGATTCAAGCCGCTCATTATACGCGATATCGCCCAGCTTTACGCCAACGCGCTCAACAATATTGAAAAGTTCGCGTACTTAGAAAACCAGTATTTGTGGCTACGCGCTTACACAGGCATTAACATTTCCTTGCTAGGATTGGAAAGCGAGGAAATGCAGCACAACCTCGACGAATTGGGCAAGGCTTTGGAGCGCGGTGCCTTCGCCTCGATTATCCTGCCCGACCATCCCAATGTCGGACGCGCCTTCACGGATGCAGGTGTCGAACTGTTACGCGCCAAGTCGCCCGAAGGCGTCGAGGAGGGACGTTTTGAAGCGTTTTGTCTGGCGACCTCGCATCAGGCCGAAGGCACGACGCACTACCGACCCGTCTACGTGCATGCAAAGGTTGCTATCGTCGATGATGTGTGGGCAACGGTCGGCTCCGCCAATCTCAACAATCGCGGCATGCGTGACGATACAGAGATGAATATTGCGACGCTCGATGCATCTCTCGCACATGGCCTACGACTGATGCTTCAGGCGGAACATCTAGGCATCGCAAACTCACAAGAGTTATTCGCCGTCTCGCGTTTGCTAGGCCACCAGTATCTGCTGCAAGAGGAAATCGAGCTGGCACAACAGGTGCTACAGCGTTTGGAAGAGATGATCGGCGACCCAAGAATCGCACTACGCATGATGCACAATTGCGCGTGGGAAAATCTACGCCGCTACAAAGCAAAACTGCCCCTCGTTGGACATCTACTCCCGTATCTTTCCGAGGCAGAGGTTGCCGAGGAGCAAGGCATCGAACTTAACGGCGATCACGGCTGGATTGAGGAGAAATCAAAATAACAGGATTGTACATGTAACAAGACCGCATGGTCTTGTTACATGTACAATCCTGTTATTTGTTTTTGTTATCTGCCTCTTTACGAATCCGTCCCTGTTGGGTTAAGCGGCAACATCATTGGTTTACGCGGCGGCTGAGTGAAGTCGAAGTCGTTGACAAGATTGCCGAGAATTGACTGATTTTCGCGCACACTGGGTCGCGGGTCTGGTCGCCCATCGGTTTTGGGGTCGAGACGCGAACCATTGAGAAAATCGTCTTCGATGAACTTGAGGTAGGCATCGAAGCTGAGCGTCTGGTGATCTATCGACCCTTGCTTCGCATATGGGCTGATAACCAGTCCAGGCACGCGCAGACCGTAGCCATTCTCGTCTACATGTGGTGGCGTGATATGGTCGTAGAAACCACCCCAGTCGTCCCACGAGAGGAAGATAGCGGTGCTATTCCAGTCTGGTCCCTGCATAATCGAGTTGATGAGCGCAGTTGTATACGCCTGTCCCGTACTCACGAGCGCAGGTGGATGCTCGCTATCTTTACTGTTTGGTACCACCCACGAAACTGCAGGAAGCTTGCCCTGTTTCGCAGCAGTGGCAAACTTCGAGATATCCTGAATGTTGCCAAGCTGCCCATCCGTCTTCACAGTGTCGAATTGCGGCAAGGGATTCCAGATACCAGGAACCTTAATGTTCTGCGGATGTTGGGTACAGGTCATCTGGTCGTCCTCGCAGTCTGGCTCGGAGCCTTGATCGAGGTAGTACGCCCAGCTTACCTTATTTTTGTACATCAGGTAGGTGAGATCAGTCCACGCATAGTCATTTTTTAACACAGCTTTGCCTGTCCCGCTTGCGCCGTTCAATGCATTGACGCAACTTTCAGGATCGTTCTGCTTGCTACACTTCGCGGACCATGCCGAGACCATAAACAGGTGTGATGGCAGACTCCACGAGGCATTCGGCTCGAACATGTGATCCTGTAAGACAAAGTTTTTCGCATACGACCAATAGTTAGGGATTTCGTGTGCGTCGTGATAGCCCATCACATCTGGTAGTTTGGCGTTAGAGCAGTTCGGGTTAGTCGGATCAACACAACCCTTCTTGCCCTTTTCCGCTTCGGCAATAAAGCCATCCATTTTGCCGCCATTGATATCAGCACTGGCGGCGTTTTCATCGTGTGGACCACCACCATTCTTATCATTGGCGTCATGATACGGCTTGATACATTTGCCAGATTTTGGATCGTTGACGCACACCGTCGGCACACCGTTTTGCATCGGTATACCATCAGCACCTGGATAGGTACCAAAGTATGAATCGAACGAACGGTTTTCCTGCATAATGACCACGATGTGCTGTATCTTGTGAATACCTGATGTGTTCGTCTGAGTCGGAGAATTTCCGCCTCCACATGCTGCTAGTACGCTCGTAGTCAGCACACAAGCAATAAGCACGCTGGGGAGTTGTGCGAGGCGAAGCGATACGCGTTTCATCCGTGTGTTTCCTTTCTTTCGTCTTCCTCTGGCATTGGTTCAGCAATCATACTTTGCAGAGGCAGAGTTTTCGCACGTTCTGCACGTAGCAGAGAGCGCACAAACTCGCCTCCGCCTTGCAGCTTAATCCACTCTTTAAGCTGGGGATCGATGCGAAACTC
>CAXUGH010000362.1:3463-5047 GCA_964250365.1 uncultured Ktedonobacteraceae bacterium | reverse complement strand
GGTGAGTCAACTGTTCCATCTGCACCATCTGCGAGTTGTTGACGGTGGCGATGGTTAGCGTCGTGCTGCCCCCACCTGTCTGGCTGGCGGGCGAACAAGCGGCTAGCATCATGAGAAGCAGAGCCAAACTTGTTAGTACAGCAATCGCGCGGAAGATACTCTTCATGGTAAATTTCTCCTTTTTCAGGTGCCTCGATGCAAGTAGAAAGAGAATATCCAATGATCGCAATAGGGCTATGCTGGTGGAAGAGATGCTCTCGTCAACGAAAACATCAGAGGAAAATACGTCTCCTTTCTTTTCTTTAGAGGAACATCGAAATATTGCTCGCACTCGAAAGATACAATTAGAGCGGTGAAACGATTAGCTAATCGTTTCACTAACAATAACATATGAAATTAAGGATTGTCAAGGGGTATGCTGTGAATCAAAAAATGTCTTTTCGCTTGACAGTAAATGTTATCTATGATACGTTCAACACAATAACCTACATAACGATTTTCTGTTAGGAGTCTTCGTTATGTGCAGACCTGAGAGGAATTTTTATGGCGATGTCTACCGACCGTTCTGCAACCATTAAAGATGTCGCCGCACACGCTGCTGTTTCTGTTGCGACAGTATCTGCTGTCATCAATGAAAACAAGTTTGTAAGTCCTGAGTTAGTACAACGAGTACATGCAAGCATCGCCGCTTTAGGGTATCAAAGGAACAGCTTCGCGCGTGGATTAAAGACGCAGATAAGTCATTGTATTGGACTCATTGTTCCCAACATTACAAATCCTTTCTATACAAACATCGCTCGTGGCGTAGAAGATGTGGCGCACGCACACAATTATTCTTTAATCCTCGGCAATACTGATGAGGACCCGGAGAAGGAAAAAAAATACCTTCAATTGTTAGAGAGCAAACAAGCCGATGGTCTCATCATTGCTGTAACAGATTCCAGTTACGCATATTTACAATCACTGCCAATTCGGAACCTCGCCCTTGTGGGAGTTGATCGCTCCCTCTTTGATTTAGGCGTTGACACAGTGCTAGTAGAGAATAAAGAGGGTGCAAGGCGTGCTGTGGAGCATCTGCTTGCGCTTGGTCATCAGCGTATCGGTCTGCTTGCCGGTGCGCGTGGTATCGCGCCAACAGAGGAGCGACTGATGGGGTACACCGAGGCATTAAAGAAGTATGAAGTTCCCATTGACCCCACTTTGATCGTCTCAACACGTCCACGCGTTGATGGTGGTGAGCGTGGTGCCCTCCAACTTCTCAACCTTGAGCATCGGCCTACCGCACTCTTCATGATGGATGGCACGATGGTAATTGGTGCTCTGCAAACCATTATGAAGTTTGGCCTACGCTGTCCAGAAGACATTGCGCTCGCATGTTTCGACGATTTTGTGTGGGCATCGGTGATGCGACCACGCTTAACGGTCGTTGACCAACCGACATATGAGATAGGTCAACAATCAGCTCGCCTCCTCTTTGAGAGGCTACGAAATCGTGAGCGAGAGCCTAAGGAGATACGCCTGCCGACGCAATTGATTATTCGTGAGTCGTCTGGAAGCCACTTATAAACGGATGAACATTTACAA
>CAXUGH010000362.1:0-3363 GCA_964250365.1 uncultured Ktedonobacteraceae bacterium | reverse complement strand
CTACTAAAGCATACTCTTGCTAGCAGGAGAGAACGTCGTCACAGGCCAAGCAAATGCAGGGCAAGCGTGAGCAGCGACGTAAGCAGCGGAATGAGTAGCGGCAAAAAGACTGTAACACCTAGACGGCTTAATGCGCTCGTTTCCAGAGGCCAGACGGGAAATGTATTCTGTAAAAGGTCATACTGTTGTTTCAGGGCACTCAAACGGCGCGTTCCACTCACAAGGCTCCGCGTATCATTCTCGTTGAATGACAGGGATTGCATGAGAGCCTGTTGATACTGCTCGGTCAGTGGCTGAAGCATTTCATTGCGTGTCTTCAGCATGATGTAGTGCGGAAAGAACAACCAACCGATCAACAGGGCGGGAGTGAGCGCGACGTAAATCGCACCCAGCAGAATCATTTCCGAGAGCGAGAGCCAGATAAGGTTGCGTGCAAGCACCGACGCGACGAGGAGTAACACCTCCCAGAGCATAATGCCGACGCTTGCCCAGATGAGAGGTCCCATAGCCGCAAGTCCACCTGCTCCATCTGGATGCAACGGCTTAATTTGCAGAGTAAAGCGCGAGAACAGCCAGTTAGTAAAGAGCAACGCCAGCACAATCCGTATCACACTAATGCCAGTGACATACATCAAGGGTAAATAGATAACAATGGCACACACTCTCATCTGATAGGGAACAGGACTAAGGCTCCTGGGTTCCAGCAATAGCAGCCGGTAGAGCGCGTAGCAGACGACGAGAACAAGAATAGCAACTGTCCATCCGCTACTATCAGTCCACTTAACCATATTTTGCACAAAGGTCTCATACGACTCTGTGCCCATTGAGGAGGCGCGAGGTTTCCCAATCACGCCATTTATTTTGAGCGTATTGAAAAGTTTCGCAATCGCATCAGGAACAAGCACATAAATTAAAAAGATGGCTGGAAAAAGCACAAGAGTTTGTAGTAGCACACTCAACGTATTGCCAATATTCCACGCCGCGACCATACGCGCCCACGCCGACCACCAAAAGAGAAAAACGCTTCCTGGCAAAATAACCACGCCCACGCAAATCCACAACGTCTGCAAATGCCATCTATCCCTGAGCAGAACAAGCAGAGGATCATGTTGATAGAGTCGTCGAGCGGTCAAAGGCAACTCTACTTTCACGTTTTTTGCTTCTTGTTGCTGGTTGATCATATTTACGCTCCTAGCTCTCGCTTGTGAGGATTGTGCGGTATATGTAGTGATGTTCTCTGTTTGTATTATAGGGCGGATGGTGAGGAATGAGAAGATAGTGGGATATGTGGGTCGGTACGACAGTCTTGTTTCGGAATAACTTCACACTATATTTTCTTTCAAAGAAACTTTTCAAGGCTTTATGTTCAACTTAGCTTGTATAAAATTTATGTATTTACTCTAGCGTTAAATAATGGTAATATCAATTATCTACTTCGTTTTCAGTGTAATCTCTTTGGAGACTTTTATGAAACTACTTAGACGAACGCGGTTATTCAAGCGTCTGCCCACTGTTCCATTGTTTTGGCGACCAAAGAGCCAGCAAAATTTTGTCGAGAGTGATATACAGAACTATTATCCCCTTTTGAACGAGGATTTCAACTTACTAGAGAAAGAGTTAATGCCACTTTACAGAAAGCTCGATAACAAAGCCTTAGAGATGCAGAATCACTTTCGTTTCTATCAAGTTCTACTCATTGTCGGAGGTGCGCTAACCTCCGTATTAGCAGTAGTCTTACTCGTTTTTATTGATAATATACCAGTTGCAGAGACGCTCAGTATACTAGGAGTTATCTGTGCGGGTGCATTGACGGCATTTGCTCGCGCAGGATACAGGTCAAATGCTCAAAAGCTTTACTTTACCAATCGACTAGCTGCCGAGATATTACGTAGTGAATATTTCTTGTTTCTCGGACAAATTGGCTACTACAATGACGATCAAAATCGGAGAAGAAATTTATTGCTACGTTTAGCAGATGTTGAGAAGATTGCAAAAGGAGGGAAAGCATGAGTCAACGAGATGTGCAGTTTTTAGAACTTTATCAAAAGTGTCGCTACAAGGATCAAGAATCATATTATGAACGTTGTAAAGATGAGTTTGAAGGTGCTAGAGGGCAGGCATTCTGGCTAATTACAGGATTTATGCTTCTCGCTACATTTGCTGCCGCATTGACCTCTGCCGTTATTACACTTAATGTTGGAATTGCAAAATTATGTGCATCTCTGGTTGTAATTTTTCCAATATGTGCCTCTATGATTTCTGCTTATGATACCTTATATGCATTCGAGCGTCACATAAAGCTCTATGACGATGTTATTATTTCTCTTCATCATGCCTATGTTGATAAACCAGAGCTTGGAGAAGATGACTACTATGAGGCGATTGGTAAGTATGTGAATGAGGTTGAGCGTATTCTTAGAACAGAGCAAGGGCAGTGGGCGCAGTTATCTAATGAAATTCATCCTGTTGAGCCACCACTTCCTCAAGCATAGATGGTTTCTGCCATTTTTGTGACAGGATAGCTACAATACAACCGAACAGTTGACACGAGCGTTCTTGTTTGCTACTATAACTGACACGAAGTATACTTATTTATAGTAGTGTCCATTCTTGCTATTGAGCCAGAGAATAATCTGAACGATTGCATGCTAAGTCGATGCAGAGAACTATTTCTAAGGTTGCGTGCAATAGTAAAGAAGATTGACCTAACTGACTCCTTTCGGGAGGCTTCTGTATGATGCGTGAACCTACACCTTTGTCCCCCAGGTTGCTCAAAACTGAGATTTCTCAGTTGCCTACTCAGCAGAGAAGAAGTCCTTTGTCGTGGTGGTATCGTCTGAGTGCCCCCGATGAAAGTGAGATTTCTCAGGAGGCGGTGATTCCGCGTGAGCGATTGGCAAGCATTTTGTTGCTTGTCGTTTTTCTCGGCATCATTGCTTTTATTCCCGCCGCAGCTACCAGCGACGGTCTGCACGTTGTACCACCACTGATAGGCATGTTTCTCATCACCTGCCTTGCGACGTTTCTCAACAAGCGAGGCAACGTTACGGCTGTGGGACTGCTGATTGTGAGTGCGTTTGATCTTGCGCTGATCTTCACACTGCTGTCCTATCCAGGCTTTAAGCTGACACAGAATGCGGTGCCGATATACGACATGTTTGTGTTGTCCGATATCATCGCGGTATCTCTGCTCCCCATCAATAGCATTATCTATTTCTCGCTTTTCCACAGTGTTTTTATGATGGGTGATATCATTCTGCAGCCGCATGCTCCCGACCTACAGTTGCTCGTCGATCAGACAACGTACAGCTTCATGGTGCGCCCTCTGGTTATTCAGTTGGTGGCTGCCCTTGTGACCTATCT
>CAXUGH010000361.1:2112-5063 GCA_964250365.1 uncultured Ktedonobacteraceae bacterium | reverse complement strand
CTTCTGCTTGAATAGGAAAATAAGACGTGGAAAAAAACGAAGGAATGAGAAAGCATATTTGAAACAGGAATGCTGATGATGTACGTGTTATTAGAAATCGTTATTTCGTAGGGACGCGATACATTTGGTCCCTACGAAATATTTTTACGTGTTTTATGTTCGGGAACCCTTTATTGCTCCTGCTCCTCTAAAAACTCCAACATCACACCGCTCATCAGAGCAGGCTTTGCCAGCATCGGGCGATGTCCACTCTGAGGAATAGTCACGAAGATTGCATGTGGCAATGCCTTGTGCAGCTCGTAGCCAAGCGTGATGGGCACGAGTATATCGTGTTCGCCCCAGAGAATAAGGATTGGTACAGTGCTGAGCGTGGCAAGTTCGGCGCGAAAATCGCTATCTATCATTTGCATTGCACCGTACCAGAGTAGACGCAAGCGGGGGCGTAGCACATCGTATACTAGCGCGAGCGGATAGCCGCCATTGTTACGTTGCACAAACGAACGCATCGAACGTCGAACGAGGACTGGAAATGTCGAACGAAAGGGAATACCAGCGGCGTCAACTAGTGTGAGTGTTTGCACAAGTTCAGGTGCGGAGGCGGCGAGGTGTATTGCGATTGCGCCGCCCATCGAATGACCTACAAGATGAACTGATGACAGATGCAGCTCTTGTAGCCACGCGACAAGCAATGGTGCCATCTCACGTAGTCGCCAGGGCGCGTTTGTTCCTCGATACGTACTGCGTCCATAGCCAGGAAGGTCAACGACAAACACCTGATAGTGTTGCGCGAGATAGGGCAGTACCCGTTGCCACATGTGCCCCGAAACGCCGTAGCCGTGAATGAGCACAAGTGGACTTCCCTTGCCAGCCACTCTGTAGTGTAGTTGATACCCTTGTAGAGACATACTATGGGTCGTACTGAGCAGAGGCTTCTCCAAAAAATAATTTTTCGTTTGCATATAACGAATTATATCATGTACAGGGATAAGCTTAACCATTATAAAGAATATCTAAGTGTAAAAAGAACGATAATTAAAAGTTATGTGTTTGAAGACTAAAATTTGCTTGTAAATGGTATAGAGGTGTTTACTATCCTGTGAGATGTTGTACAAGAAATACGTAGTATTAGCATGTGCATCCCCGCATAGTGTGCCATAAGGAGAAGAGTAGTATGTTTTTGAAATCGAGAATCCGTTTCCTCATAAGCGCGTTTTCTCTGCTAGCACTTCTATCTTTGCTCTTGAGTGCGTGTGGACCTTCGGGTACCCCGACTACGAGCAACAATACTGGTAAGGCAACAAAGGGTGGTGTCTGGCTCGACGACCTCATCAACGAGCCGGATACATTCATTCCCAATGCATCCACTCAGACCTTCGCGGATATGGTGGATCAGACAATTTATACCGCTCTATTTGTTGGTGGTCCGAATGGGAGTATTACTCCAGGACTGACAACAGAGGTACCAACAGTCGCTAATGGCGGTGTGAGTAGCGACGCGAAGACGTGGACATTCCATCTGCGTCCTGGTCTCAAGTGGTCCGACGGTCAGCCCCTCAACGCTGATGACGTTGATTTCACCTGGAAACTATGGGCGAACAAATTGTTTCCAGCGCAAAGTACACTGGCAATCCGCCGTATTCAAAGCGCGGACGTATCCTCCGACAAACTGTCGATCACATTCCACTTGAAGGTTCCTTTTGCACCATTTCTTTCAAGTTGGACTGATGGAGAGCTTGCGCCGATGCCTAAGCATCATTTTGAGAATATCGCGCCAGACCAGATTAAAAAGTCATCCGACAGTCTATTCCCCACCATTGGTAGCGGTCCATTCGTGATGACCGAGAGCAAGCCAGGAGACCACTACACTGTTTCGCGTAACACGAACTATTATCGTGCCTCCGAGGGTCTGCCCTATCTTGATAAGATCGTGTTTCGCGTTGTCACGAGTTCGAGTACCATTCTGAAAGACTTGCAAGCGGGTAGTATTGACTCGGCGTGGTTCCTGGATGTGAGTAAGATAAACTCTTACAAGAAACTCGATCAGTATCAGATTGTTACAGGTACTTCGGCAAGTTACGAGGGTATTCACGTTGACCTGAACAACCCTATCCTGAAAGATGTCAAGGTGCGACAAGCGTTGGCACTAGCGGTTGATAGAAACAATCTTGTCAATGTCGCACGTCACAATCTAGCAACCGTCAACTGTACCGACCACAGTAAGGTGTATACTCCTGGGTATCAAGCTGATATCACATGCCCTACGCTAGATATTGCACAGGCCAACTCGATACTCGATCAGGATGGTTGGAAGGCAGGCGGTGATGGAGTACGTCAAAAGGGCGCTCAGCGGCTTGAGTTCCAGTATTCAACGACGGCGAACAACCTGTGGCGTCAGGAAGATGAGGAGCTTATTCAGGCCAGCTTCAAGAAGATTGGCGTCAAGCTTGATATCAACAACTATCCAGCTAGCACCTTCTTCAGCACATTCTTGAATGGTGGACAGCCAGGAAAGTACGACCTTGCGGAATGGGCAACATCATACACCTACGATGCCGATGATGCTGCAAGCTTCGAGTGTTCGCAGATACCGCCGCATGGCTCGAACTTCAATTTCTACTGTAGTCCACAGATGGATAAATTGCTGGCACAGGAAATAGCGACGGCAGACCCACAGGCACGTCAGCAGATATTCAACCAGATTCACCAGCTTATCCTGACGGACTATCCGATTATCCCTCTATACAATCTCACCGACCTTGAGATTGCGAAGAAGGGCACGCACAACTATCAGCCGGGACCATTTGGCTCCTCGGAAACGGTGAATGCGGCGACGTGGTGGTGCGATGGTGGGAAATGTCCCGCGTGATATGATGGTAATTACCTAGACCGATGGACAGGGAGACCGCGAGGGTCTCCCCTACATCTATTGTTTTCGACGTGTAGGGGAGACC
>CAXUGH010000361.1:0-2102 GCA_964250365.1 uncultured Ktedonobacteraceae bacterium | reverse complement strand
GGTCCCCGCCGCGGTCCCCCAAAAATTTTTTTTTTTGCTGGGTGGTGGCTCCCCCCCCGGGGTCTCCCTGTTCAAATCGGTATCCATTTTCACAAAAATATTGGAGAAGCTATGGGAAGATACATATTGCGCCGTGTATTACAGTCGATACCAATTCTATTTTTGCTTTCCATTGTAATGTTTAGCCTTATTCGCCTTCTCCCTGGCGGTCCCGAAGCGGTCTTACTGAATCCGAATCTTGATGAGCAGGGAAGGGCAAACTTGCGTGCAAGTTTTGGACTCAACGACCCCCTCCCTATTCAGTATTTGAAGTGGCTCAAAAACGCATTGACCGGCGACTTCGGCTCCTCTTTTGCAACCAGTCAATCGGTATCAAAAGTGCTGAGAGACCATTTTCCGCTCACTCTGGAATTATTTGTGACCGCTCTTGTCGTCGCCCTCATTGTCTCAGTTGTTGTTGGTACGTTGTCCGCGACAAAGCAAGGCACGATCACCGATTATATCTTGACGGCTCTTTCCTATGTTGGCATTGCGATGCCTATTTTTGTGTTAGGTCTCTTCCTACAAGGTATCTTTGGCGTTTCGCTGCACTGGTTGCCAACATCGGGTACGGCTACGCTGGGCGTGACCTATGACTGGTTTAACGGGACATGGGACCATCTCTTACATTTACTTCTGCCTATGACGGTGCTAGCGATTACCTTTCTTGCGCGTTGGAGCCGCTACATGCGTACCAGTATGATCGACGTGATTAAGCAGGACTATATGCGTACTGGTCGTGCCAAAGGCGTTGCTCCCGTGCCACTGCTCTTCCGGCACGCGCTACGCAACGCGGTTATTCCTTTGATAACCATTGTCGCAATTGATTTCGGTGCAGTTGCGGGTGGTGCGGCGATCACTGAAGGCGTCTTTTCCTGGCCCGGCATGGGACAACTCTTTCTCCGTCGCTTAATAACCGTGATTATCCTGTGCTGCTTGCGACGCTCTTGCTTAGCTCGGTCTTTGTGATTGCCGCGAACCTCGTGGCTGATGTACTCTATGCAGTAACCGACCCGCGTATCCGCTACGCCTGATAGCTTGCTTTCGAGGAGAAAAATAGATGGATACATCCGAACAACTTCAGAGAAGAGTAGAGGAGGAGGAAATCGAGCCTACGCTGGATATAACGCCCGCACTGGCTCAAAAGCGGCGTAGTCAGGGACGCATCATCTTTGACCGTTTTGTGCGTAATCGTATTGCTGTTGTAGGTGCTATTTTCTTGATTCTTGCCTTCCTTTTTTGTTTTGTTGGTCCCTTTGTGACAGGTCATAACGACCCCAATACCCCTGGGCTGGGACCGACATTCGCAGCACCTTCGCTACAATTCCCGTTTGGCACCGACGACGTGGGGCGCGACACGATGGCGCGTGCCATAGCTGGTGGACAGGTATCGCTGCTTGTTGGCCTCTCCTCTATGCTTATCTCGGTAGTGCTTGGAGTTGCGATAGGCTCCGTTGCTGGCTACTACGGTGGTATCATCGACAACCTGCTCATGCGTTTGACGGACGTTGTGCTAGCGATACCTACCTACTTGCTGCTCTTCATTCTTTCAGCATCGTTTGCCAACGGCTCAACGGCTGGCGTTATCTTTCTAATTGCCATCTTTGGCTGGACGACGGTGGCGCGTCTTGTACGCGGCGAGTTTCTCGCTTTGAAAGAGCGCGAATATGTCCTGGCAGCTCGTACCATCGGAGCGCGTAGTTTTCGTCTCATGTTTCGCCACATTTTGCCAAATGCCGCCGGACCAATCATTGTCAATGCAACTCTACTTGTTGGTAGCAACATCATTCTGGAATCGGTTCTCAGCTTCTTCGGCTTCGGCATCAAGGTACCCGTTGCGACATGGGGCAACATGATTAGCGATGGACAGGGCTTCTTCGATACCGATCCCAAGCTGGTTTTCATTCCTGGTCTGCTCATCTTTTTCACCGTCCTCAGTTGTAACCTAGTTGGCGACGGTCTGCGCGATGCCCTCGACCCATACATGACGGAACGCTAATGCGAGGCAGGGATGCAAGGGGTGCAACCCCTTGACTGGGGTCTGGGGCTGTGCCCCAGTTTCC
>CAXUGH010000360.1:0-5082 GCA_964250365.1 uncultured Ktedonobacteraceae bacterium | reverse complement strand
CTTGAGGACTATACCAGCATTCTCAGCCAGAAATACGGCTCGGTCTGGCTGTAGGTACAATGGCTTTAGCACTTCATCCGTACCAGTGATTTTCGTAAGCGTTCTTCTGGCTGCTTGTTCAAGGTTGTGCATCATTTGTTCATCTAAATTTCGCATGACACGCTTGCTCCATAGGCATTAACGTAACGGTGGTTTCTTGCTTTGTATCCCCTTCCCCTCCCTTCCCCGTATAGTTACATATATCGAAAACTCATGTTATTAAAGAGGATGTATCATGTCTAATAGCTTGCAAGCGGGTCTCGTTACTGATACAAAGATATCCCGAGGGATAACTCGCACGCCTCATAGTCGCCCTCGTTTGATTATTGAGATCGTAATCTGGACTTTGGCGGTAGTTGCGATGATTGCGCTCTCTTTCTTTGCACACACGCATCGCCAGCCTGTGCCGTTCGAGTTAGCGTTTAGTAAGGATGTACAAGCAATACCTTTTCCCGCATGGGTTGGCTCGTTCTTCCGCTTTCTTACCTTCGCAAGCGATCCGCGCCAGGATGAATTTGAGGTGCCGATTGTATTGATACTCTTCGTTATCTGTCGCTGGTTCTGGCAAGCCTTATTTCTCGGTTTAGCGGTTGGTATCGGCAATGGCGTGGATGCGCTGATTGGTGACTACGTTGGGCGTCCACGCCCCAAGCCGAATATGATTCACGTTGATAGCAGACTCATCTTCAATAGTTTTCCTTCGGGGCATAGCTGTCATATGATGGTCTTCTACGGCTTTCTGCTCTACCTGACCTTCACGCAGCCGGTACGTCAATCGCGCTATCGCTGGCTCCTGATACCGTTTCAAATCTGGGCTATACTCAACATTCTCGTTGTTGGTTTCGCGCGTGTCTGGGAAGGCGAGCATTGGGTGACGGACGTTTTCGGTGGCTATCTCGACGGTGCCATCTGGCTCATGCTCTTCATCTTTCTCTATAATCTGACGCTGCAAAAGGTACACGAGCGACGCGAAAAAAGGCTTTCTCTATAGAACACATCACGCCGTTATGCTTCGTGCAGGAGCTTCGACCAGCGGCAACTCTATCTCGACTATTACGCCACATTCTGCTCCTGGTTGCAAACGGAATGTACCTCCGACGCGCTCGACGCGCTCGACCATTCCGTTTAGCCCATAGTGTCCTTCGGGGCTTACGTATGTGGCTTGTCCATCTGCTTTGTGTTGACAGGAATCGGAGGGTAGACCTATGCCATCATCCTCTAAACGGAGCAGAACGTGGCTATCGCAACGACTGATAGAGAGTAAAACTCTGCTGGCATGTGCATGCTTCTCGATGTTTGCAATTGCCTCCTGACCCACCTTCCACAGCGTCTCCTCGACCTGCTCTGGTAGCCCCTCAATGTCGGGTTGCAGATCGTAGGTGACGGTAGTACCCGTGCGTTGTGCCATTTCACGAGCGGCTCGGCTAAGGGCGCGACACGCTGGTTCGTGTTCGAGTGCCGGTGAACGGAGATTGGCGATGGAGGCGCGTAGCTCGTTCATGCTCTCGCGTACAATCGTCTGCGTCGCGGCTAACTCGCGGTTGCTACGTTCGGGATCGCGCTCCTGTAGTCTTTGCGCCACTTCTAGCTTGACCGTCACCAGTACGAGCGCATGCCCAAGCGTATCGTGCATCTCGCGTGCCAGACGGTTGCGCTCGCGCAGCACCGCCAGTTCTTGCTCCTGTGCCGCTGAATCGGCTAATTTCTGATGTGCCTCCGCCAACTCTTCATGCGCCTGTGTCAACTCTGCTAACAAACGGTTGCGCTTGTAGCGTTCCCCAATCATGTTTTGTATGACGATAGATGAGGTTGCTGGAGTATAGAAACTTAAACTGATACCGAGTACTGCCACGAGCTGATCAAAGCTGAATGGCAGTGTTGTAATGTGTCCTAAGACACAGATAGATATCACAAGAATAGTAGTCAAAGGTAGTAAGAGACGACTGGCAAAGCGCGAGAAAATCACACCAAGTACGATATAAAAATCATAGGCGAAACTTGTATCAATGAATGTAAGTGCAACGACTGCGCCATACATTCCTGCAAATGCTGCAAGCGAAGGGAGCAATGGAGGAGGCCACGTTTTTGCTTTTTGCCTTGTAGCAATTACAGTATATATTCCTATAATGACTAGCGAAAGTGCGATGACAACACCACCACGCCAGTCCCGTAATAGATATGGCCTGGAATGAAGAATGCTGTAGTCCATCAAGAAAAGAAAAAAAGCACCAACCAATAACCAGCCGGGTCCCCACCAATTAAAACTACGTGGAAATGTATCACTCTGTTGATGTACATCTGTTGTAGCACAAGAATCAACGGTCTGCATAGTTTTTATCTCCTGAATGGCTTCTCATTCTACATAGATGATAGCATCATACACGCTTAGATGCTCCGTCGCAATAGGATATGTTCTCATGAGAAGCGTAGCATTTTTTTCTTCCTCATAGAAGTGCTAAACGACCTATGCCAGTTGCGAAAGAGCATGACGAAAGTAATAGGAGGAGAGACAGGTTTCTCTGCTTTATAAGAGCAAAATTGAGGGCGACGTGCGTTGTTTTTTAGGAAAAGATGACATATTTTAGCTTGTTGTACGGGGTCTATGCCTCATAAGTCATGGGTTGTATGCCTTTTTCGAGAAGATATGCTATACTCGTTCCATTATGAACATCGGAAAGCTCGTACCTGGGAAAAGGTAGCATTGAACGTATGAAATTTTTAGCAGGACGCAATTTGGCACTATACAATGAAATACGAGAGAGAGATGGCTTGCTTTCTATGCGGGCATATGAAGCAAGAGGGGGGATGAGGGTATGAATATCAGTACTGGTGGGCCGCATATTCTTTTTTTTGAGCGCGATCAGCAGTTGACCGCGCTTTTGACGAGTGAATTTCAGCTTGCGGGCTACGAATGTCACGCCGCTCGTACAGCTGTAGAGGTATTCGATACGATTGCTCGCTTTCCTGTACGCATGCTCCTCGTGAATCTCGCACAGGCCGCCGCGGGTCGCCGCGAATTTTGGGTTGCCTTAGATACGCAGCGCCGCGGACGTGGTGTGCAGGTACTTACCTACCTCTGCTCTAATCTAGCGGGCTATGGTCCCCGTGATGTCGATGATCGTCCACCGTTTCAGGCAGTCGATGTAGAAATCAATGGCATGCTTGGTTTGATGAATCTTGTCGAGGCAGTGCGCGAACGCATTCCCAATCCCAATGCAGTAAGTTCATTGAATACACAGACTCGTATGCCTAGAGTGACGCAGGCACCACAGCCTCCACCCTCTACTCCCAATTTCACAGGTGTACCTACTACTCCGCGTCAACTCGACACGGACAGTGCTTCGCTTCGCACTGGCCCACTTGCCGATACGCTCAGCCATCAAGTTCCTCGCTCAGCACCAGCGGCAACACAAACGGTCGCACCTGCTACAACGCTTAATCCACAATCGTATTCTGAAAAAATACGTGCTGTATTGTATCCTACTCCTACGCAAAGAGCCGCGAATACGCAAGAGCCAGTAAGCTACACACGAACATCTTTCCCTCCGCAAGAGGCACCTGTAAGTATGCGTGTAGTCGATCCACCACAGTCAGTAGAGCCACCATCTCCTTCCAATCAGGAGACGCCGCAGCGAGTGACGTACTATGGACAGCAGAATGCACAACAAGATGGGCAGGGAAATGAAAACGTTCAGCACTCTGCCACGAACGCAACTGCGCTGCAGCAACTCGCTTACGGTTCACAAGGGACGCAGCAAGAGTCTGGGCTTGACCAGTTGTCGCGGCTTTTACAGGAGCGTAGGGCACCAACGCAGGATACAAGTGGAGTAGCCAATAGCGTAAATGTACTCTATCATGAAGCTGGTAATGGAATGGCTGATAATCGCTATGCTTCTATGAACCCTGAGCAACCTGCGGTAAACTACGTTCAGACACCTCAAACCCCGCGTGTCACCGAATCGCTTGATGCACAATCGCTACGTGCAGCACCAATTGAAGATTTGCCACGAGAGCGTACTAATGGCTCGGTGGCAAGCGATAACACACGCCGTGGCGACACTGGTACGCGCCAAGCCTATGGGCAATACGGCTATGCGGCACCATCACAGAACGGACAAGCACCCTCAAATGCAGCACCGTCAACACCGCTTGCGTCTATCGCAACGTTGCGAACATCTGCACCCATTGTTGCAAAAGCTACCATGCCTATCCCAGCAGTGCAACCCATACAAAATACTCCGCCCCCAGTCGAGGAGCCAGTACCTACCGACTATTTCTCTCCACCTGTTCAGCAGTCGGTGCAAGAACCTGTGCAGCAACTGGTACAAGAAATGCCCTCTGTACCAGAAACACAAGTGCTGTATAGCAACGATGGAAGAGACGATGAACCCGCTATGCGCGTAGATACCACTACGCCTCCTCAAAGGCAGCAGCGTGAGGATGAGGCGGTGCGGAATGAGGTAGGGACGAGGCAGAATATTCAGGAGCAACAGCAGCAAGAATACACGTCTATGCAAAACATCTTGCAAGGACGTTCAGGAACAGGTATTGCACCGAATAACGCCATGCTACTAGATATCGTTCAAAGCCTGCCTATGATGCCCTCTCCGCCTCCGCAACCGCAGACGCTAAGCGGCAGGACGATGCGCTCATTGGGAAGCGTCTTACTTGAGGGTCATCTTGTGCCTGAGAGCCGCTTAGAGGTCGCGCAAAATATTCAGCGCATGTTACGTGGTGTGGACTTAAATTATCAACTTGGTGAAATTTTACTTATGTTTAAATTATTGACGCCCGATCAGTTGCTTGCCGCTAGCCTTGTGAGCTACGGCATGATCTCGACACAACAAATAAGTGCGCTTGGTCGCATTCGGCAAGAACTGCATGCAATCGGCCTGGAATACGATCTTGAAAACCTGCTCATTCTTTTCAGAATGCTTACCGCAGAACAGCTACGCGAAGTTCGTACAAGCTGGCTAAGCTAGTTTTTTCAAAAATTGGGGAAGGCAACAAAAAAAAAAATTGTTTTTTTGGGGACCCAAATTT
>CAXUGH010000359.1:0-5120 GCA_964250365.1 uncultured Ktedonobacteraceae bacterium | reverse complement strand
AACACGCCATTTAATCACGCATCACAAACATAACAAATTCCGTAAACCACAAAGAGCACATGACGACGGCTCTGCCGTCGTCATGTCCTCTTTGTCGTTACCGGAATTTAATACAATTCCTCATCTCTGATGCTCGTCGAAAGTGTTTGAATCAGGCTGAATGAAGTGCTATCAACCTTGTTCAGACGCGAGTCGAGAGTGATGCCTTGACGCGCAAAGGCTTGCATACGATTGTCGTACACCTTGAATTTGCGCCCGAAGGAGAAGACGTATTGCCCAATCTTGCCCGTATGACGGTCAAGCACAAGAATGTCATCTCGCGTTGCACAATTCTCTTGCGTAGCACACTGCGTATGGTCTAAGAAGTTTCCTACGAGTACCTGCCAATTCTGGCTCCAACTCTTCACCGTCACCTGTTGTGCGATGGCAAGCGATTTCGAGAAGGCCAGGAAGGTGCTGTGACTTCCCTGAATATCATAGAGCATGATACCTGTGGTAGCCATACCAAAGTGACCACCATACAAGACCATATTCTTGCCCAGTTTCGGGTAGGTCAACTGATTGGCAAGCGTTAAGTCGGGTTTGAAGGCAAGCATCTGTCCATCACCACTGCTGGGATCATACATGAACAGTTGAGAGCGACCAGCACCAACGAAGTCGCCACTATACAGCATCCAGTTACCATCAAGGTTGTGTGACTCCTGATAGTGGTTGATTTGCAGTTTATCGTCGAAGTCCATGATGCGTCCCTCGCCTGCGAGACGGTCGTAGAGGAAAACACCATCTTGAGTAGAGCTTACGAAGCGACCAACGTACACCTCCCAGTTCGCATGCCATAGTGTATAGGATTGCTGAACGTGTACGTTGAAATTTTGATCGAAATCAAGTACTACAACGTTCGCGGTACGACCTTTCTTCTCCCAATCCTGCGGTGCAGTGCCACTCAGATCACCTGTACCCGTTGTAGCAGTTGGTGAAGGCGATACATCTACATAGTCCAGGTAAGCCTTGCTACTAGGCGACGATGGGCTTGATGGGCTCGATTTTTTAGAGTGAGTTGTTGGCGTTGCACTCGGCGTTCCCGTTGGGCTTGGCGTCGCTGTAACCGTCGGCGTGGTCGATTTCGTTGTCGAACTCGGGGTTGCTGTTAGACTTACCGTTGGAGTAGGTACTACCGTCGGGCTTGGAGTCGGCGTGGTCGATTGTGTTGCCTGAGTTGGCGTTGCTGTTGGTGCAGGTGTTGCCGTAGGGCTAGGTTGCGGCGTCGCCGTTGGAACGGGTGTCAGTGTTGGATTCGGTTTTGGCGTCGCCGTTGGAACAGGCGTTGGCGTTGGATTCGGCGTCGCCGTCGGATTCGGTTTCGGTGTTGGTGTTGGATTCGGTTTTGGCGTCGCCGTTGGATTCGGTTTCGGTTTCGGCGTTGCTGTTGGTTGCACCGGTTTTGTTGTCGGCGTATTCGTTGGTCTAGTTTGCGGTCCTGTTGGTGGCGGGACAGTCGTAGGACCAGGGTTCGTTGGTGTACTCGTCGATACGGCAGAGGGGTCAGAGACAGCGTAGCGTTTGTACATGAACAAACCGCTCCTCTTACCGTCAAAACGTCCTACGTAGACCTCCCACCCTGGTCCCCAACTCGACAAAACAACATGTTTTTTGATGGTCAGTTGTGTCGTCAAGCTGAGAATTTGGATGGTGCCAGCGATGCGATCATAGAGCAAAATTTGTGCATGACCTGAACCGTCGAAGTCACCCACATGCACATCAAGCGAGGAACCCCACTTGTCAGATGCCGTTGTAGAGTCGGCAAGGCTCACCACCTGCTGATTGAGCGTGTTCGCACTCTTCGTCGTCGCACGAGATGTATAAGGTATCGTTTGTTGCTTACCATCTAACGTGAGAACATTGAGTTGTCCTTTCTGACGATTGTAAAGCAACAGGTCAGTGTGACCACTTCCGGTAAAGTCTGCATTAAACTCATCCTCGGATGAGACGGACTGCAACCCAAGTGTAATATGATTCGTGCCTGCTCCCGAAGTCAGAAATTGACTGTTTGCGCTAAACACCCCTAGCGGGCTATTTGTACCAATACCTGGAAGGCGCAAAAAGAGCTGCGGGTCCATCAATTTCGGGAAATAGATAAAGCGCATCTCGCCATTCTGGAAACGTGCCTCGTTGATAACGTTGACGTTATAGCCCGTACCAACGTACATCGGAGTCGTATCACCGTAGTTCTGATAGGTGACATTGAAGGTCATACCATCGCTACTAACGGCGGTGACAAACGCGACGTGACCAGGAGGCCCATACGCCCACACGCCGTCGGCGCGGGGAAATACTGCGATTGCACCAACGCGCGGCGTTGTACCAAGTGTAAGCCCGGAGCGTTCAGCATCGACGACCCAATCGGCGGCATTGCCCCAGTTCAAAGGGAGATCATAGCCGAGCAGATGCCATTGCTCCCACGCCCACCAGACACAGTTTCCTCCCGAAGTGGGATATGGGCCGGGACAGAGACCAAAGGGGTTGCCATCGGGCGAAAAGCTAATACTGGCACATTCGTCATTGACCGTTGCAGCAGTATGACTATGAGCATCTGCTCCTGGCACAAAAGCGGAAAACTCAACACACACAAGCGATAAGAGAAGACATACACCAAGTATATGAATGAGATACCTAGAATTAACAGACTGTTTGAAATAAACACTTTTGGCACGCACAAGAGGCAAAAGGGATGTAGGAGGCATTGGGATGGCACCTTCCTAAAGTAAGTTTTTGTTTTTGTGAGTGTTTACTATTACCCACATCAGTATAATCATCTCATATATAGAGATGTATGAGTGAGCTAATAAGTTCCTGACTTCCTATTCCATCTCCAAGTATAACATTAACATTCGTCAATTCTCAAGAGGATGAGAAGCCAATTTCAACCAGTTTACAAAAAATTAACATCTTTTGCTGCATTAGCATCAGCAAAATTAGGGCTTGACAACGACAGAGGGCAATGATATTATTGTCCCAGTTCGAGGGCAATTAGCTCAGTTGGTTAGAGCGCTACGTTGACATCGTAGAGGTCACAGATTCGAGTTCTGTATTGCCCATTTTTCTATTATAACTATGATTTTTACAAAGGTAGAAAAAGCAGCAAAAAGGCGATGGCACAAATTTGTGCCATCGCCTTTTTGCTGCTTTTTCTATCGCTTCAAAATCGGCAGATTCATACCCTCTTCGCGCGTGCGATGAGAGCCTGCGGTCTCTTTGATGCCGCCTTCGGGGTAGACCAACTTGGCCTCAGCTTCTGGCAACAGAGTTGCGACTTCTTTGAGTACGGCGTCGAGGAACTGGTCTTCGGGTACGGTTTTGACAACCTCACCTTTACGGAAGATGACGCCTTTGCCGCGACCACCTGCGAGACCAACATCCGCGTCGCGTGACTCGCCGGGGCCGTTGACAACACAACCCATAACGGCAACGTGAATAGGTGTCTGCACCTTTGCCAGACGCTTCTCAACCTCGTTGGCAACCTGGATTACGTCGATCTCGACACGCCCACACGATGGGCAGGAGACGAACGTGACGCCACGATTGCGTAGTTCGAGCGAACGGAGAATCTCGTAGGCAACGGGGATCTCTTCCTCTGGCTCGGCACTCAAGCTGACACGGATTGTGTCACCGATACCATCAGCAAGCAGCAAGCCGAGACCAATGGAGGATTTTACCGAGCCAGAAACAAGCGTACCGGCCTCTGTAATACCGAGATGCAATGGATAGTCCGAACGCTGCGAGAATTTGCGATAGGCTTCGACTGCGGTAAGCACCGTTGAGGATTTGAGCGAGACATCAATCTCGTGATAGTCTAGCTCCTCACACCAACTAACATACTCCAACGCCTTCGTCACCATGCGTTCAGAGAGTCGCTCGCGCTCGATACGTCGCGCCTCGGCTGGGTCTGAGCGTTCCAGCGTACCATCATCGCGTAGGCGGACCTGAATACGCTGCATCTGCGCCACTTTATCAAGAGCGTCAATTGAACCGGAGTTGACACCGATACGCATAGCGATGCCACGCTCTTTCGCAGCCTTGACGATCTCCTCCATTGATGTGCGCCCGTGACGCAAGTTGCCCGGATTGATACGCACCTTGTCGATGCCCTGGCGAATCGCTTCCAGAGCCAGACTGCCTTCGTAGTGAACATCAGCAACGAGTGGGATGCGAATCTGTTTCTTGATTTCGCCGATAGCAAAGGCATCTTCCATCTCTGGTACGGCAACGCGTATGATTTCACAGCCGACATCTTCAAGGCGATGAATTTGTTCAACCGTGCTTTTTACGTCGCGTGTATAGGTTGTGGTCATAGACTGTACGGCAATCGGTGCATCTCCGCCAATTGCCACATTTCCAACATGTATCTGTCGAGTTTTCTTTCTCATTATAAAAACATTGCTCCGTAGGCAAATTGAATGACTCTTTGTTGTTACACTCTTTATTATCGCACATACGCATTATAACTGCGAATGCTTGCTTTTAGCCGCCCCAATGTGTCACATCACTAATCGTGATAATCACCATTAACGTGAGCAGTACAGCCATACCAGCAAGATTGATCAAACCTTCGCGTTCCGGTTTCAAGCGTTTGCCACCGCGCAGCAGTTCGATCAATATCAACAAGATGCGCCCACCGTCCAAAGCGGGGAAGGGCAGAATGTTAATAATTGCCAGGTTCAGGCTCAACACGGCGGTCAAATTCAGTAGAGGCCACCAACCCTGAGTCGTAACGTTTTGCGCGGTTTTACCAGTGATTTGTACGATACCAACAGGACCAGACAATTGCGGCTTCATCTGCCCTGTAATCATCTGTCCAATTGCTTGAAAAAACTCGCTTGTCACCACAAAGGTATGCTGTATTCCCTTAAACGGAGCTTGCCAGAGCGGAACACTGTTATACGTAATACTCGCATCGCTCTCATCCGCCACAATGCCCATCGGTCCCTGTCCCGCTGGCGGATGTACACGTACATTGACCGTCGTTTGAATTGGAGTCGCTACCCCCTTACGACGTAAGAGCATGTCAACTTTGACGGTCTTGCTATTACCGGCGTTGGCTATGTCCTGACTGACGGTAGAGA
>CAXUGH010000358.1:0-5150 GCA_964250365.1 uncultured Ktedonobacteraceae bacterium | reverse complement strand
CACTCTCAAGATAGGGCAGGAGTTGTTGCGGCGTCAAAACATGCGCCTCCTCAATCAACTTCTTACCTTCATCGGCATCTATGTTCAGGGGCGTCTCTTCTACACACTCAGCAGCATCGACAGTTTCGATGGCTGCAAGAGTCTCCTTGTGCATTGTAGCTGTAGAACTATCGGCTGGAATGTCGGCGCGTGCCTCATGTAGTTCCTGTTCTACGATTTCGGGAGGACTACATTGCTCTTTGGATACATTTTCTTGTTGTGGCTCTTCGGAGAAATCTTCCTGTTGTAACTCTTCTGCTTGTAACTCTTCGGGAGCGTCTTCCTGGGCTGACACTTCCTCCATCAGTGTTTCTTGTATCGACAGTGACGGAGATTGCTCTTGAGATATACGTCTGGTTGGGGGTGTTTCAGCAACAACGGCGGATGCAAATGTGATGGGATTTGGTAGCATACAGAATGCTTGAAGCGAACCACACGCAGCATATTTCATTACTAGATAGGGTGGACCGTCATCAATAACGCCGACACGTAACACTGGCATAATATTTGGATGATCGAGTGCTGCGATGGCACTTACCTCTCGCTCAAACAGCACGGTTGCATCGCTTATATGTTCGCTAGACATTACTTTCAGTGCGACGTGGCGTCGCAAGGGTGGTAACTGCTCAGCCTCGTAAACATCGCCAAAGGTGCCTGAGCCAAGCCAGCGCAAAACGCGGCAATCGCCAAGTATGGCGTCAGCAAGCAGATATTTGCACCAACGACATGTTACCAGAGAAGATTGTTCCTCGCCGTCGTTATCTGCACCGTTTTGAGTAGAGAGAGGACCCACATTTTTATGCGGACTTCTAGGATTGAGACAATACCGCATTGAAACACCCCAAAGAAGAAAGAAATTATAACATATGATTGCAATAACGCATTTTACTGAGTCAGTGTTGCAATCATATCATCAAAATCTTCCATGAGAATGTGACATATGTCACATTTTTGGGGATAGAAAGAAAATTGCTTAGTTCACACGTAGAGGCTTCGCTTCGCGCCGCACTCGTTTTCCCTGGCGTATCTGCTGAGCGGTGGTGCGGTCTTTCTGCGCCTCAAGCTTAATCAGGGGAAATGGACGATTGAATTGGCGATCAAACGCATCGGCCTTTTCGTCGGAGAACATAGCGCGGCGTTCGTAAGCGCGTGCAAAAATGTCGCGCTTCGCCTCGTCGGGAAGGTCGGTCAAAAGCAGATATGCCAACGTGAAGTCTGGCTTGCCCTGCTCCGCGTAGGCATCGGCGAGCGTGAGGGCGTCGCCTCCCTCCGCGATTTGTTGGCGAGCTTGTTCCAGAAAGACATCTTTGAGCAAGCGGCGATAGAGTTCCTCAAAATTGGTAGGCATATGTAGTTCCCTTGATAGACGACAATTTTTGTAAAACATATCAATCTTGATGTATCTTGCGCTGTAGCGCGAGATACATCAAGATTGATATGTTTTGTTTATATCGTAGCATCTTTTTTGAGAACCTGCCGCTCCTCGCGGTACCACTTGCGAGCATAGAAGAAGAGTTCGCGGAAGGCACGCGTAATTACGGAGAGCTTCGCGCCCGTCGCACGACCCCCACGCCTAGGAAGGTGCTGCACACCAACCTCGGTGTAGGTGTAGCCTTCGCGCGTGAACTTGTAGAGCATCTCCGTGTTAATCATCGCGCCGCGCGTTTCCAGGCGATTATGTTGAAAGAAATCAGCCTTGTAGAGTTTGAAGGCACAATCAATATCACGCACTCGCAGTTTGAAAACCAACTGCACCAACATCTTCCAGCCCCACGCATTCAGTTTACGCAACGCTGTATCCTGACGGTCGATGCGATAACCTAGCACAGCATCGTATTCTCCAATAAGGGGAAAAAATCGCTCTAAGTCGCAGATATCGAACTGTCCATCCGAGTCCATGAAAAAAACGAGGTCTTTGCTTGCGGCCTCAAAGCCACTCACAAGGGCAGCACCGTAGCCTTGATTCACCTCATGATTGATAACACGAACACGCGGCTCTTTTGCGGCAATCTCTTCCAGAATGCTGCGTGTCTGATCTTTACTGCCATCATTGACGACAATCACCTCAAAATTTTGCGTCCATACTGACACGGCATCAATCACGGACCGCATCGTTCCTGTGATCGCAACCTCTTCATTGTGAGCAGGCATCACGATTGAAAGACTATATGCAAGCTTTCTATTTTGCACTTTCACCTGTCCCTGTGAATGTTGCTGCATCTCTTCCTCTTTCTCAAATGTGTAGTTCATATGACATGGGCAGAACACTGTCACTATTATACAATACTCGTGCCGCTACTACGTCTATAGTAGTGCCAGCGACTCTGCTCCTGTCATGCAGCCAAGTAACTTCTCAATAATCCTTAGTATTCGCGCGGAGAGTGCTGGAAAAAACTTAAATATTTGTTACAATAACTGTACAAGCACTCACGGTATATGCTCATGAATTATACCCCAAAACTACATTCAGGAAAACACTCCAAATTTGGGAAAATTTCCTGATGGAATGAGTCTTTCATAGTATTTATAACGAATGAAGGGAAAATAGGACTGCTATAATATTTGTTACCCCTCTATAATGAGAACGTCATAATGTAGGAAAAGTTAGCAAGCTCAGGCGTTTATAGGAGTTATGATGCATATTCTGAGCAGAGGACACCACTCATTGATTACAAATAATAAACAATCATCTGTACCCTCATCTGAGAATGCCGTCGATACAGCGACATCTCATGAGGACTCAACCGATACTACCGCTGTTGACACAGCTACGAGTGAGGCTGGAACAGAAACCTCAAAGCTTCGTGCGTTCTGGCAAAAATGGTCAAATGCAGCATTCAATATACTGCCCATCTATATCGCTGTGCATGTGGCTTTTTTCCTCACGACCTGCCTCTCGTATCTCTTTGTCCACTCCGATTTCGACTGGCACTGGTTTCCCTTGCGTAATCTCCCGCAGGCATGGCATCACTGGGATACGGGTCACTACCTCACCATCTCACAGTATGGCTATCAGGAGGCGTATCGCACGGCTTTTTTCCCACTGTATCCACTACTCATACGTCTCGTAACGCCTCTTACACGTCATGATCCTATGCTGGCTGCGTTGCTAATTTCAGATGTCGCTGGCTTTTTTATGCTAGTAGTCCTCTTTCAACTGGTACGCGAGGACTTTGGTGCTGAGCGTGCCAATCGCACGGTTCTCTACTTATCACTCTTTCCGACGGCTTTTTTCTTTGCAGCCGGTTATACTGAAGCACTCTTCCTGTGTCTTACTGTGTTGGGCTTTTACAATCTGCGTCATGGTAATTGGTGGCTAGCTGGCATCTTTGGATTTTTCGCCAGTCTGACACGTTCAGCGGGTATTTTCCTGCTCCTCCCCTTCTGCTATGAATACCTGCGCCAGCACGAGTTCTCGCTCAAACGTATACGCCTTGATGTTGTGAGTGGCGTTTTGATTTTAGCAGGTGCTGGTGTCTTTTCACTCTATTGCTATTATAAATTTCATGATTTCCTGGCATTTTCGCATGCTCAGACCTATTGGAATCATCAACTCAAATGGCCCTGGCATGGCATTATAGGTTCGATCAAAGCAATTAGCATGAGTGGAGGAGTTCTCAGCTTCCAGGCTATGCGTAACCTGCTTGACCTCGTACCTGACCTGCTTGCGATTGTGCTGCTTGTGTTAATGTTCGTGGGACCAGTAAAGTTTTCGCGTTCTCTCTGGTCATATGCAATCTATGCGGTCGTTCTGTATATATTCTTACAAATCTTTCCAGTTGCGGGCACAGGACTTTTCCCGTTGCAGTCGGTGTCACGCTATCTGCTGGAGCTTTTTCCGGCGTTCATCATACTCGCGGCCTTTGGCAAGTCGCGCATGTTTCATATGAACTACCTCGTCATCTCTGGTGCGTTGCTCTTTTTCCTGCTGACGCAATTCCTGACAGGGCATTGGGTTCTGTAATAGTCTTCCAATAAGGATACGCGATGGATGTAATCACTTGTGGAGAATTGCTCGTTGATTTTGTTGCCACAGAATCGGGTGTGACGTTAGCCGAGGCACCAACCTTCAAAAAAGCAATGGGCGGCGCACCTGCTAACGTCGCTGTCGGCGTAGCTCGGCTCGGCTATCGCGCAGGATTTATGGGGCAGGTGGGCGACGATGACTTCGGGCACTTTTTGACCGACACCTTGCAAAGAAATGGAGTTGATGTTACAGCGGTACAGTTCTCGACACAGGCTCGTACTGCCCTCGCCTTCGTTTCGTTGCTCGCCGATGGTGAGCGAGATTTCATGTTCTATCGCCATCCCAGTGCTGATATGCTATGGCAAGCCGAACAGGTTAATAAAGCATATGCAAGTTCCGCACGTATCTTTCACTACGGCTCCATTTCACTTATCGACGAGCCAAGCCAGAGCGCAACACTTACGGCTCTGGACTATGCAAAGAGCAGCGGAGCAATTATTTCCTATGATCCTAATTTGCGCCTTCCGTTGTGGCCTTCTTCCGACGCAGCACGGGCGGGTATACTGCGCGGCTGGCAACATGCGGATATTATCAAGGTGAGCGAGGAAGAACTTTTCTTTCTCAGTACAGAGCAAAGCCTGGAACAAGCGGCTCGTTCACTCTGGCATGACACATTACACTTACTGGTTATCACGCAGGGTAAGAATGGTTGTACCTATTTCACTCCTGAAACAGGAGGTCATGTCGCCGGTTTTTCGGTACAGCCAGTCGATACAACCGGAGCTGGAGATGGTTTTGTGGCGGGTATGCTTGCAGGCTTGCTCGCAAGCAATCTTACATGGAATAAAGAGAACATCGAGCAGGCTCTCATGCTTGGTAATGCCGTTGGCGCGTTGGCGACGACCGCAACAGGTGCGATTTCGTCACTGCCTACTTTGCAAGAAGCACAAGCATTTTTGCAACAAGCTTCATAATGGAAATGAGACGTTGGTGGTTTGTGGGCCGGGGGCGGGGGCGGCGCCGTAGGCGGCGACGACGATGCCCTTGAAGCCCCAGTCCTTCTCGAGGACCTGCTGCAGGTCGTGCGCGTTCTCGCAGGCGTAGGTGCCGTTGACCATGTTGTAGGAGCACATCAGCGTGCCGG
>CAXUGH010000357.1:0-5177 GCA_964250365.1 uncultured Ktedonobacteraceae bacterium | reverse complement strand
TCGCACTCGAATTTGGAGAATATTTTTTTACCCTCTTGATATGTTATATTTATACCATGACTACCTCAAACGACAATACAACACAGGAAAATTTCCCTGTGCCGCAAGAGACGACTGCATTGTTACAGGGCAATCCTGATCTTGCTGTGCTGTATGCCATCGCGGGCTATCTCAACCATCAAGTTGATGTGCATGATGCATTGCAGGAGATACTGGCGCGTGTGACGGAATTGTTGCATTTGCGAACGGGTTGGGTCTGGCTATTGAATGAGCAAGGGGTACCATATCTTGCCGCGTTCCAGGCATTGCCGCCTTACCTCGCGCACCATTCCGAGCGTATGAGTGGAAGTTGTTTGTGTCTCGACACGTTTTTGAGTGGCACGTCAGAAGGAGCCGCGAACATCAATGTGTTGCGCTGTAGTCGGCTCAAAAACGCGGAACGCGATAGCGATTCCTCGTCGCTCGGTCTACGTTTTCATGCGAGCATTCCTATTTATGCCGATAACACTCTGCTTGGCGTGTTAAATGTCGCTAGCGAAGACTGGCGTGAGTTACAGCCGCAGGAACTGCAACTGCTTCACATCATTAGCGACCAGATAGGGCTGGCGATGCAACGCGCCCGGCTCTCTGCTGAGCATACACGAGCGGCAACGCGACTCGCAACTATAGAGGAGCGCAATCGCCTTGCCCGCGATATTCATGATACGCTCGCACAGGGATTGGCTGCCATCACACTACAACTAGAGGCGGCTGATGCACTCGCGGAATCACGTCCACAACGCGCTCACGAAGCCATACAACGCGCCCTTGCTCTTGCCCGTTCCAATCTCGCCGAGGCACGAAACTCTGTCATGGACCTGCGAGCCGCTCCACTACAAGCGCATACGCTACCGGAGGCACTCGCGCTTCTGGCAGAGACAAACACAACGTCCGAGGTAGTAATATCATACGTCTCTATTCCCGCAACAAACTTTCCTCCTCTACCCGCTCGTTTAGAAGCTGGCCTCTATCGTGTCGTGCAGGAGGCGTTGACGAATGTGCAAAAGCATGCTGCCGCTTCGCGTGTCGAGATACTGTTGCGCTTTTGTGCTGATGGAGAATGCGAAGAATGCAACGTGCAAGCTGGAGACGGCAGAGAGTCTGGGATGCGACTACAACTGCTTATTCGAGACAATGGGCGTGGCTTTGATCCCGACGCTGTATTTCACAAGGAGAGTCACTTTGGATTGCTCGGAATGAGCGAACGTGTCAAGTTGCTTGGTGGTAATATATGTATTCAAAGTGTACCCGCTTCTGGGACATGTATCGAAATCTCTCTTCCACTACAAGCGAGGGCTAAAAAATGACGGTACGAATTGTGCTTGCCGACGATCATCCTATTGTGCGTGAAGGGCTACGCGCGGTCTTGGAGACACAAAGTGATTTCGAGGTCGTGGCGGAGGTAGAGAACGGGAGAGAGGCAGTAAATGCCGTGACACGTCTGCAACCCGACATCCTGCTACTTGATCTGGAAATGCCAGTTTTAGATGGCGTGGAAACGACGCGGTACCTGCATACAGCGTTTGTTGCCCACGAATTGCCTTTCCTTCCACGTATGATCGTGTTTACCGCGTTTGATAATGATGAGCGCATCATTCATGCCATACAAGCGGGCACGGATGGCTATCTCTTGAAGGGTGCCCCACGCGAGGATATCTTTCGTGCAATACGTACTGTGTTAGAGGGCGGTTCGCTGCTGCAACCGCTGGTAGCGTCAAAACTGATGCAGCATATAGGACAGCCCGTCGAGACGTTGACCGAGCGTGAATTAGAGGTATTACACCTGTTGGCGCAGGGTATGCCAAACAAAGAGATCGCTCATACATTGGTGATAAGCGAACGCACAGCCAAGTTTCACGTCAGCTCGATTATGGGCAAGCTAGGTGCCACAAATCGAACGGAGGCAGTTTCGCTCGCCGCCCAAAAGGGTATAATTGTATTGCATAGTTGAAGTATTGAAGATAGCAGAGATGTATGATATGCTACAGGGTGTATCAGTTTTGTAAAAGTAGTGTAACTTGCAGCCAGTGCTGAAATCAGTTTCCTGCTGCTTTCGCTAGAGAGGTGAGCTGCCTATGTCTACCTCAACTTGGGATGGACCCCAGTCATATACAGATGAGGTGTATCCTACCAGATTGCTGAAATATATTTTGAAAGATATGATGACGCAATTTGTGGCACAAGGAGCAGCTATTGCGTTATTCGATGAAGCAAGTAAGCAGATGCAAGTATACTTGCATGTTCGTTCACGCTCAACCTCGAATATGGGCAATCGAGGTCTACGTCCGCGCCGTACCGGTTCGCTAGAACAAGATATGCCTGCATCTCTTCCGCTTATACCAGAGGATGAAACGGAGAGTCATTCGCCTTCGCAAGCACTGGTACATGCCTTGCCGCCACTTGCACCGCCAGAGGAGTTAGAGGAGATATCATCGGAACAAAGCGGCCTCTTTGCCGTTGGAAACTGCTATCCTCTTGGCAAGGACCTCATCGGTTTTGTATGGGCAAAGAACGAGCCAGTTGTGCTGCGTCACGACGAATATCTCGCACGCTTCTTTCATGGCAATTCGCCACCTTTTATCATGGATGTCACTCCAATTAACTATTTTGTGATACCTATTCAAGAGTCTACTCTGGTCGATGACATGCATGACCGAGGACACCATGCACAGATACTCGGCGTGATTGTCCTTTATCAAACCATTCCCAGTGTTGTCACAACCTTTCAAAACCGGCAACGAACAGAGGCTTTACAGTATGTTGAACGTATTGCTCTCTATCTACAAAATGATAAACTACAACGGGCGCAGCAACGTACAAGCGAATATTTGAAGCATATTCAGGAGCTGAGTACCGTCTTTCCCTCGAACGTCAAGCCTTCGAGTCTGGTTAGTACTCTCTATACCTATGCGTCACGAGTAGTCGATATTTCTTCGCTCCTCTTTACTCTATATGACCGCGATACAGACAAGATTTATGATGTTCTCGCGATTCACGATGGTATCTATATAGATGGACTGGTGGATGACTCCAATATCAAAGAGCCGAACGACCGACCCGTTTGGTGGCATGCCACGCTTGAGAAAAAGCAGCCCTTGCTGTTCTCACCGGCGAACGATAGCGATAAGGTGCCGATCTATGGTGAGCTACTGACAGGGCTATGGGGTGATCAGCGTAACGCGGAGTCATTTGTGTTGCTGCCCATGAAGATGTCTGGACGCATCGTTGGTTCGCTCTGCCTGACGAGCATGAGACCCTACGCCTACAAGCTGGAAGAGGTGCAGGTGTTGGAGACGATGGTGCAAATTCTTACTGTGAGCATTGAGAATACCAAGTTGTACGAGCGTGACCGTACTTTGCTCAATCAGGCACAACAGCGTGAAGAACAGTTGGCAACGCTGAATAGTGCCCTGCAATCCATCAGTTCCGGTCTTAATCTGAACGATATTCTCGACCGTCTCATTCAGGTGATTGGGAGTCTTTTGCATGTAGACATCTGCGCCTTCTTTCAGCCCTCGGCGGACGGCAAATATCTGGTTGCTAAAGCTTTGTATACTCCTCCAGTGCAAAATCCAGAATATGATGAAGAAGTCGATGTGAGAGCCTTAATTCTCGATAACAAGCAAGCGCATGCGGAACTGATCGAGCAAATTTCGTTACCCTTTCAGGGCACGGTCCTCGAACAGCAGTTGCATAGTGGTCCGTTCTTCATGCTCGATTCAGGTATGATTGAGGAACTGGCACAGCAGAGCGAAGAGGGTGGAGTGATTTTCTTGCGCGACACTCATATGCAACAGCTCATGATGCTACCCTTGTTCTATGAGAAGGACTTTCTCGGTATGGTCGCGGTCTCCACTCCGCACGAGACGCGACGTTTTCGACCCAAGGAGATTGGCACGCTGATCGCAATGAGTTCACAGGCGATCAATGCTATCCGCAACGCTCAACTATTCGCTGAGCGCGGCGAGGCATATGCGGAACTGCAACAACTGAGCAGAATGAAAGACGAGTTCATGACAACGGCTTCGCATGAACTTCGCACGCCTCTTAGCGCGATCACCGGCTACTCGACGCTACTCAGACGCCAAAACGGACGTAGTGCGCCGCTCACAACACAGCAGGTGACGCGCTATGCTACCAAGATAGCGAGCGCGGCCCAGCAACTAAACGACATCATGACGAATATGACCGAGGCATCGAAAATCGGCACCGTTGATAGAAAGCTAGAGCTACAGATAGGTCCGGTACGGGTCGATACAGCGGTCGAGGTGGCGGCAAATATGCTGAGTATCAATATCGAGCAGCGCATTTCCGCGGAGGTTGACAGAGACCTGTACATGCTCGGCGATCCTTTACACATTCGACAGGTGATTACCAATCTGCTCGATAATGCCGCGAAGTATTCATTGCCAGAGAGCATTATTCGTATCACAGCGACCGCTACGGTGTATAAAGATGTCGAGCCTCTTTTGCAGAGCGTGCAGATAACGGGTGCCGAGCGTGAAAACCAGAGCGTGATTCTGGTTCGCGTGATTGATCATGGAGAAGGCATACTTCCGCAAGATCAAAAAACCATCTTTGACAAATTCGTGCGTGCCCCGCGTTCGCTAACAACTCCGGTGCGCGGCTCTGGCCTCGGTCTCTATATCTGTCGCCGTTATGTCGAGGCAATGAATGGCAAGTTATGGCTTGAGCGTAGCGTCCCCAACGAAGGCTCGACCTTTAGCTTCTACCTGCCCCAGGCCGAAGTACCAAGCAAAGAAGAGGAGCAGGACGAGGATGAGCGATCCTTCTCAATCTTATAGCACCATACTCGTCGTAGACGACGACCCATTGATACGCGACATGATGATAGACCTGCTCGAAGGCTACACCGTCGAGACCGCCCGCAACGGACGCGAAGCCCTCGCCAAACTGCGAGGCGAGCAAGACTATCTCGTCTTCCTCGACCTCATGATGCCGCTCATGTCCGGTGAGGAGCTAGTCCAACACCTCAACGCCGAACCAACCCTCCGCGCCCGTCACAAAATCATCCTCATGTCCGCCGCGTCCCTGCTCGCTCAAACACAACCTCTGAACGCGGACGCTATGATGCCCAAACCGTTCACCTACGAGGACGTGCTGGATGTGGTGGAGCG
>CAXUGH010000356.1:1787-5182 GCA_964250365.1 uncultured Ktedonobacteraceae bacterium | reverse complement strand
TGAACTTGCCGCGCTCTCACCTTACCAGACGCGTCATATTAAGCGATTTGGGAATTATGAGCTCGACCTCTCAGCAGTTCCAGCACCGATCACCGATGATCTCACGTTTGCGATAGAGCCGCCTCCACAGAACACGAACGGTGTTGAAAGGAGTCAAGATGTACTCCTGCAAACAGAGAGCGAGACATCAACCGAGTAAGTTGGAGAGGAGAAGCTTGCTCCCTTTGTAAAATATAACAAATTGCTCTATGATAGGTTTTTACACGCATCTTGGTCCTACCTCTAGTTCGTCATCTGGCTGCGAAAGAGACCAGATGAGGACAAGACTACTGTGCGGTGCCAGTCCGTCATCCCAAAGTGTGACCAGCGAGTGATGGCCTAGTCAAGGTTGGCGACCACGAACCCCAGGTGAAAGAACTCACCCAGATTAATGGGCATACTCTATACTCACAAAAAAAGACGAACGAACTGGTACGGAAGCAAGTAAACACCGCCGGTTGAAGGCAGAAAAGCTTCTGTACCAGTTCTTCCAGTAATCAGCGTGTCTCGAACAGATCACTCACGCTCATGGATACAATGGCTGGAATTAATTCCAGATGACGGGCAAATGAGCAGGTCCAAATGTTGCGCTATTGTTCGGTCGCCAGAGTACCTCTTCAGAGGCAACCGCGAGACGAATATTCGGCAAGCGCCGGAGCAGTGTGGTCCACAGGACGTGTAACTCCATGCGCGCAACTTGCTGCCCGAGGCATGCATGAATCCCCCGGCCAAAGGTGACCATCGGGTTGATTTCCCGATCAAAGTTGATCTCTCTGGCAGCGGGAAAGACGGACTCGTCATTGTTTGCCGCGAGCACATCTAACAGCAACACCGATCCCGGATGGATTGTGGTTCCACTCAAGGTTATATCACCGCGCGCAATGCGTGGACGTGCCCACCCAATTGGCGTGATGCGCAAGATTTCTTCAATGGCTCTCGCCATGCGCTCTGGATCATCCAGACGCTCAAGCAACTGGGCAATCAGCTCGGGGCGTTGCAGCAGTATAAAGGCAGAGTTGGTAAATGTTGTGCTCACTGTCTCGAAGCCAGCGGCGATGAGTCCTCCAGCGAGCGAGATCAGCTCCTGTTGGGTAATGACCTCATCTCCCTGCTCAAACGCTTTGACCAGCGTGCCAAGCACGGTGTCGCCTGGCTGCTGGCGCTCTCGCTCAATGAGAGGGAACAGATAGGCACCCATCTGCATCTGCTCCGATTGGAGTTCTTGTACTGAGATCGTGGTTGAGATCAGAGCATTTCCCCACGTGCGAAACTGAAGTTCATCTTTGGCAGGCACGCCGAGCATTTCGCAGACTACTGCCATCGGCGTCTGAAGAGCATAGTCTTCAAACAGGTCTGCTGGCGGTCCAGCTTGCTCCATGGCATCCACGAGCGTGTTGGTCAACGCAACCACACGCGGCATCAGTGCATTCGCCGCTTTCACCGTGAACGCCTGGGTGATCAGACGACGCGTCTTATTGTGGCGAGCATCGGACACGCTGAACAGGGACTCTCCATCTCCGCCACTGCCCACCGTTTGTCCAACTGTAGTACGAGGCACGTCGCCATCCGAGACCTGAATCATTCCACTTTTTGGATCAGACCAAGCCTTGACGACATCCTCATGTCGAGTCAACAGGAACGCATCCCCGCCAAAGGGCATCTGCACAGGTGCAACTGGACATTCCCGTCGCACCCGATCATAGATCGCAGGGCATTCCAGGCTATGGTCAGCAAAGGGAATGGGATATGTGAGCTTTTCTTCTGATGACGTTGTTTGCGGGTCATTCGTGTTATCTATTGGTGTCATGAATGGGTGTTCCTTTCGTTTTGGGAAGAATAAGATACAATCTCACTCTCTATTACTGGTCTCTTCTACGATGGTCAGCTCGGTGGTCTGTTCCTCATCTTCTATCTGGAAAACACCTGCCGGACATAGCTCGACAGCTTGTCTGACGCGATTCACTAACGCAAGAGGAGGGTGTTGGTGTAAAATGTGGACGACGCCATCCTCGTCGCGTTGCCCAAAAACCTGGGGACTGGCTAGGACGCAGGAACCGCTCGCGATACATTTATCGGTTGAAGCGATAACACGCATGGGTCTCTTCCTTTCTTTCAAATGCGCCTTGCTAGGATCGCTCAGCGCGATCCTAGCAAGCCTATTCTTTGGTCTTCTCGAGAAGCATTGTCAGCAGGAAATGGGAAAGGTGCTGAGTGAGTTCCTCAAGTGAGTCATCCATTCCTAGTACATCAACGGCAGTGTTGATCGCTCCTATGATCGTTACTGCTGCCATGTCTTGATCGAGATCTTGGCGGAAAATACCCGCGCGGATGCCGCGAGCAATCAACCCTCGAGGGATCTCAAGAAACTGGATACGCGTGGCTTGGCTGTAGGAGGAATCCAAGAGTTTTGTCAACCTGGGATCGTGTATCACCGCAAAGAGATACTGATACCGTTTTTGCACGTGCAGCCCTGCAAGCACAAGAGCCTGCAGAGCCGCACGAGGATCATCCGCGTGTATTACCTGAGCCGCTTGCAATTGTGCAAGAGCATCCGCAACAACCCGTTGGACAATCGCCCTCAAGAGGTCTTCCCGATTGGCGAAGTGACCATACAGCGTGCCAACACCAAGATGAGCTCGTCTAGCAACTTCATTCATTTCGAGTTCCAGCCCACGTTCGGCAAAAACGGACTGAGCTACTTCGAGAATACGTGCTCGGTTTGCCGTGGCATCAGCGCGTTTCGTCGATCCTCCCGAATGCACCATGTTCTCCTTTTCCCTTTGGTAACACACATCTTTCTGTGTGTCTATAAAACAGAACTCGAATTCTTATTCATATTATAACCAGCATACAGAACAGTTGTCAAGCGTTTCCTAGTGAGCAAAAACAGACCTTTCGCAAAGGGACAGTAACAAGCAACCCCTTATCTTGGGCAAGTTGGCTGCCAATCCTCGACAAAATGAGTTAGCGTATGTGCTACGAGAAGTGGGTCGCATCGAAAAAAGTCTCTTTGCTTTGGAGTGGAGAGTCCTGGGTTGCGCCGACGGGTGCAGGTAGGACTCAATAAAGGGGAAGCACGTAATGGTCTTGCACGAGCCGTCTGTCTAAACCATCTTGGTGAGATACGAGATCGCTCCTACGAAGATCAACGCTATCGCGCTAGTGCGTTAAATCTGGTCGTTGCAGCGATTATTTTATGGAATATGGTGTATCTCGCAGAGGCTGTTGAAATACTCAAGCAACGAGGGATTACTGTCAACGAAGAACTGCTTCAACATCTTTCTCCGCTTGGCTGGGAACACATTAATCTGACAAGGGATTATCTCTGGAACTTTAAGCAGACACCAGCCACTGTG
>CAXUGH010000356.1:0-1687 GCA_964250365.1 uncultured Ktedonobacteraceae bacterium | reverse complement strand
TTTGCCTACAAAGAAATACAAAGTTTAGGCCAGATTCTCTCTGTTCCCAAAGGAGTATTACTCTAGCTCTACTCAGCCCTTTTCTCCTACAGGGGGAGGGTCTGAGTCCACAACTTTATTCTTCATACCAGAGTTTCGACAAAAATGGGATGTTGTCCAGTCCACAACTTTATTTCGCCGGAATAATCCTTAAATGCACGTAAAGTTATAGTCTTGAGTCCGCGACTTTATTCTTCATGAACAGCGTGTTGTATCCGTAAAATAAAGTTTTACACCATAAAATAAAGTCTTACACTGAAAACAAAGTTGTACAATTTTATGCTAGGCAAGCGAACGAGCCGTGAGGAAGTTTGTTGCTCGTTCGCTTGTTTAGTTTGATAATAAAATATTATCCTTAGTGACATTTAAGGTGAACTGGATACAATTAGGCCAAGTAGGACAACAAGAGAAGGTTGAAGTAACGAAATCTCATACCTCAACCTCCTCTTGGAAGCACATACGACGCAGACCTTTACATAAGTAATGATCTATTTTCTTGTAGGAAATAGATCATTACTTATGGGATAAAATTACATCCAGAGTAAGTATATTGATCCGCCCACCCTGAGCCTGCGTACTGAGTGCCATTAGGAGTGTGCAAATAAACGTCGTAATAGGTCTCGTTAAAGTAATCCCACCACTGTAAGTACTGTGTATGACTAGTTTCGTTGACGTTAGTATTGCAACCCCAGCTGATCGAGTAGGACTCCGTTACGTTGAAATTTACAGTTGCACTTACTAGTTTATCAGTAATCCCAACATTTGCACCCCAAGAATTAGAATCCGTCCAGCTTCTGGTTATATTTGCACCCGTTCCAGGACCAACTGAGAAAGTACTTATCTCCTTTTCATAACATGCTCCACAAGAGCCGGTGACGACAGCATAGTAGTACGAGTACACTGCAGCGTGAGCCTTTGGAACGTTCGTGGAGAGGCTGGTTGCAATCAGAGCAAACAAGACTAATGAAAGAAGTAGCAGTGGAAGCAAATGTCTTTTCATTTAGATTCTCCTTTTCTCGTCCTAGCTTCCTCATCAAGGTGTATTATGCTTTGAATATACAATGCAATGATGAGAAATTTCCTTTCTGTTCACAGGAAACACTCCGCATACTATACCAAGTATGCAGTTCCAACTGTCCATGAGGTTCTGTTACAGAGTTCAATCTATGTCAGAACTTCATGGAGTCTTTGGTATTCATGACAACAAACACGTTTTCGCCCAAAGTCTCGCCTTTTTCTAGCACTTGCGGCGTTCATAACATGAGAATAGAAATCAACTTCTCCTTTCTTGCAAATCAAGCAACTACATATCAACAGGAAGGGAGCCTGTATCTTATTGATACAGAAGAAGCATACCTAAAAAAAAGGAGATACACCATGACATCACTTGACATTTCCCCGACACTTTTCCAAGATGTGCTTAAATAGCAACGTTAATACCTTACTCGTGAATCCTTCTGGTGAAGCATTCTCACGAATCCATTACGCTCTATGATGTTTACTAGTAGGATGAAAAAAGTGTGGGTATTTACCGATTGTCAACCAGCACGTTGTTTTCATCGACTTGCTGGGATATCTAGGAGTTTTGGCGAAGGTTCTCCGTAAAAAGGAGGATATCTGTCTCAACCCTTCTCTATGAGATATACTT
>CAXUGH010000355.1:0-5186 GCA_964250365.1 uncultured Ktedonobacteraceae bacterium | reverse complement strand
AAATCGCGCAATCTCTTGGCTATGAACTGATTAGCATTGACCTTTTTCGCACTCGTTTCGCTACCGCAACAAAGGCGCAGTTACGAGAAGAGGTGGTTGTTTTACGACGTAAGTGAGGCAACCATCCTTAGTATCTAATAGATTAAGGTGCCAAGTATCAAATGACACAAAATCCTAATGAACCACAAAAATTAAATCGTTATCAGCAGATTATGGAGAGCAATCTTATTGCGCTTTTTGCGTTTGAGGAGAATGAAAACGGCATTGCGCTAATAAGAGAAATGCATTACCGTCTCGTTCAACCTGAAAATATGACGCAAGAAGACTTGTCATCATACCGTTCCCGACCAATGAGTTAGAGCAACCTTCGTTAGTACCATCCTCCCATACTCTCCATTCTTTACAAAAATAGTGCTATCCTGTACATAGTTCTGATCCGTTGTTGAGCAATCAGCATGATAATGGGGACGTTTGGTGGAGGGGTGTATCCTGGATACGAAGGAGGTTTTCATGCGTTTGTCTTCTCGTCAGAAAAATGTGTTGCAGCATCAATATCATACCGATGCTATCCGCTCCCCGCGTAGTGTCTCGCTACTGCATATAGCAGGAGTCGTGTTTGTCGTTGTGGCTCTCGCCGTTCTGCTCAATCAGGGCTGGGCCAATGCAAATGCGAGCTGGGTCTCGCATCGTGGCAAGCCCGTCGGCTTCAAGATCGTGTCAAATCAAACACCGGTTGCTACACCCATTCCACCTGTTACTGTCAATTATAATAAACCTGTACTCGCCTTTTATTATATGTGGTATCATCATTCAGACTGGTGTAGCTGTCACATGTCGGACCTGCCAAACCCAGAGTACGACTCCAGCGATGATGCAACGATTGATCGCCAAGTTCATCAGGCGGCAAGCGCAGGTATCACAGGCTTCATTAGTTCATGGTGGGGACCGGGCGATAATACAGACAACAACTTTGCAAAGTTGCTGGTTCACGCCAATACGCTGGAACAGACCACCAACTTCCATTTCGCATCTTCGCTCTACATGGAGAGCGACGCCCCACTTCTCAATACACAGGCTAAGATGATCAACGGCCTACGCTTCGTGCAACAGCACTACACTGGGGACAACCACTTCTTTAAGTGGCATGGAAAACCAGTGCTGTTCTTCTGGAATCCACTTGGCAATGGGCGCACTCTTGCGGAGTGGTCGTACATTCGCAGCCAGATTGATCCCAATCACAACATGATCTGGTCGGCGGAGGGCGTCGATATGAACCTGTTGGATGTCTTCGATGGCATTCACCTGTTCAGCGCGGGCTATTGGGGCATTCTCCACAACGATATGCCACAGGTCGATCAGGGCTTTCGCAATCAAATCAACAGCTACAATCAGGCACATCACACACAGAAAATCTGGGCTGCTGGCGTTCTCCCCGGTTATGACGACACGCGTATACCAGGACGCCAGGGCACATACGTTGTACCACGTAACAATGGCGCGACATATCAGACCAGTTGGCGTGCAGCTATGGGTAGTGCGCCAGATTGGATCACCATCACCACCTTCAACGAATGGTTTGAGGGGGCGATGATCGAGCCAAGCATTCACTACAACAATCAATACTTAAACTTGACACAGCAGTTCGCCAAACAATGGCACGGATAATCTCGTGTTCATTCATCATTTGGTACTCGCCATTGGCGAGTACCAAATGATGAATGAACACATATCGTTTTTTTGAGGTTAGGTTGAAAGGGAGGAATTCTTCATGCCATTCTGGAAACTATCAGGCATGAGACACAAGGATAAGCGTTTACGCCTGCTTGTTCTCGCGGCATCGCTTTGCGCGGTGTTATGCATTATAGGCGTTGGCGCATTTCAATTCGTGCGCTTCACGCCGACACATGCCGCACTCTCACAGGTAGCGGTGACATTTCCAACGGGACATCCAGCTATTCTCAAGCAGAGCCGCGTTACTGGAGACGCGAACGCGCAGCAACGTCTCTCGCTCTCTATAGGGCTACGCGTCCCCAATCAAGACGCGCTCACCAAGTATGTTCAGGATATTTCTCGTCCCGGCTCGGTGAACTACCATCGTTATCTCACCGCCGCTCAGTATGAGGCGGTATTCAGCCCCAGCAAGGCAACCTATAGCGCGTTACAGCAGTACTTGCAAGCGCAGGGCTTTACCGTCACACACACATACAGCCATCGCTTGCTGATGACGTTCACTGGAACGGTGGCGCAGGTTGATCATACATTCAGCATCAAGCTCAAGAACTACATTGCACGCAATGGTCAAACCTACTACGGTAACGATACGGACCCTCAGCTTCCCGCGTGGCTCGCCAGCCAGACGCAGAGCTTTACGGGTTTGAACAATGCTGTGCGTTTCCAGCACCCACCGCTACAAAGTCGTGCCGTTGAGAAATACACGCATGCGAACGTTTCGCCATCATGTCTTGGAACTGATCCTACAGGTGCTTATCTTCTGCCAGGTCAGATGGCGACGGCGTATAACTTGAATGGCTTGTATAGTGCTGGCTATCATGGCGAAGGGCAGAGCATTGCCCTCTTTGAGCTAGCCACCTACAACGCCAGTGACCTCTCGGCCTACGCATCGTGTTATGGACACAGCAAAACGCCTGTACAGACGGTTGTTACTGGTTCCTCTACTCCTGCTTCTGATGGTGGTATCTTAGAGGTTGAGCTGGACGCACAGGTTGTGTTAAGTGCTGCCCCTCAATTGGGGCGGCTCGTAGTCTACGAAGCTGGCAATAACGAGTCTGATTATCTTGCGGAGTGGGCACAGATTGTGCAGGACGCCGTTCCCGTCGTCAGCACCAGTTGGGGCGTATGCGAGAACGACCTTGCGCTTGGCGACGCTCAATCTGAAAACTCATTTTTCACAATGTCGGCTGCCGAAGGGCAAACCATTGTTTCAGCATCTGGTGACAGTGGTAGCGCGGGCTGTGCCTTTGATAGCACCACTGGTAGTGCTACTCCTTACACTGGTTTGAGCGCGGGTGATCCAGGGTCACAGCCGTTTGTTACAAGTGTTGGTGGTACCACGCTCACGATCAACAGTTCGACCTCAGCATACACAGGTGAAGCGACCTGGAACAATACTCCGACTGGCACCTATAGCGGTGGTGCTTCCGGTGGTGGTATCAGTAAGTATTGGACTGCTCCCTCATGGCAAGCCGCTCCTGGTGTACAAAATAGTCACACAAGCGCGGCACCTTGTAGCGCACCTTCAGGTAGCTTCTGCCGTGAGACGCCGGACGTGTCGCTCAACGCCGACCCGACGACGAATAGCTATCTCATTTACTGTACGGCGACGCAGGCAGGGTGTGATCCTACACACCCCTGGGGTTCAATTGGTGGTACCTCTGCTGCCACGCCGATGTGGGCAGCCTTACTCGCGTTGGCAAATGAGATGTCGGTGAAACAGGGTGGCTTTAACCTCGGCTTCGTCAATCCCTTGCTATATCAGGTTGGTAGCAACTCCGCGAACTATGCGGCAGACTTCCATGATATCACCACAGGCACCGACGACTACAACAGCTACAATAGTGGCCTGTATCCCGCAACGACGGGCTACGATATGGCGACGGGGCTTGGTAGCTACAACGCGCTCGCACTAGCTACAAACCTTGTCGCGTTAGCAACGAGTGCATCGCCAACGCGTGTCGCACCGGCAAACACCACATGGTACTTCGCGGAAGGTAGCGTTGGCAACGGCTTCCAGGAATACATCACGCTGCAAAATCCGAGCGTGACGCAGGATGCAACAGTCAACATCACCTATCTCTTTGAGAACAAACCTTCCGTCACTATCAGTCACCCTGTTCCAAAAAGTACGCGCGGCACGGTCAGCGTCAACTCCGATCTCAGTGTACAGCCAACGAACCCACAACAGGCCGTCGCGGCTATCGTTCAGGTGGCAAGTGGTGGTCCTGCTATCGTTGCCGAACGCCCAATGTACTTCACGTATCACGGTGTCAAGAGCGGCACGGATGTCATGGGGGCGACGAATCCACAAAATACGTACTACTTCCCATCGGTGGACTCGCGTAACACTGGGCGCAACTACCAGACCTACCTCACCATGCTCAATCCGAGTACGTCACAGACTGCAAACGTCACAGTGACGTACTACACTGGCAGTTGTGGGCAAGGAAGTCAGGCACTGTGCTCAACACAGACGGTGCAGATTGCGCCATTGCATCGTGCTACTGTAGCACCAACTGCGAATCAGCAGACATCGGCAACGGTGCAGAGCGATCAGCCTATTGTCGTCGAGCGTCCAAGCTACATGAGCGATAATATCGCAACGGCAGGTGGAGCAATAACAGGCGCAAGTAGTGAGGTTGGCGCAACGAATCCTGGTAAAGATTGGCTCTTTGCTGAGGGCTACACGGGCAACAACTTCCAGGAATATCTCACGCTGGCGAACTTCGGCACGTCCGCAACCAGTGCAGTTGTAACGCTGGAGTACGACAACGGACATCGACAGGCCATTATGGTGCCAGTACCTGCCCTCAATCATGTCTACTTCGACGTGAATCAGGCGAACGCGCACCCGACTGGCACCTGTGATGTTACGCCGTGTCAAACGTCGCCAGCATCCTCGGTTGAAGTCACATCGACGGATAACATCGTGGTTGACCGCCTGATGTACTTCCACTATAGTAGCGCGAAAATTTCTGGCGTAACCGAGACGGTGGGTGAACCCGGACCAGCCTCGAACAGCGTCTACGCCTTCGCCGAGGGCTACACGGCTGGCTCGTTCCAGGAATACATCACGCTACAGAATCCCACAGCCAACGATGAGACCGTTGCGATTACCATGTTTGCAGATACGTATGTGCTGCAAGAGCAGGTGATTGTCAAGGCGAAGAGCCGTCAAACGGTCAGCGTCAACAAGTACGTTACGCCAATCGCGCAGACGTACAACAACATGGGAGCTAACTCGTATGCGGTTTCGCTCACAGTGCAAGCTCTAGGCACAAACGCGAAAATCGTGGCAGAGCGCCCGATGTACTTCAACTTCCACGGTGAACCCGGCGGTACTGATGTACTTGGGTATACGCAGGTACCGTAGGGACCCGATTTATCGCGTCCGTGTAGAGTTGAGAGAGAACAAAAAAGGAGTTGCAACGTTCGTTGCAACTCCTTTTTTG
>CAXUGH010000354.1:0-5200 GCA_964250365.1 uncultured Ktedonobacteraceae bacterium | reverse complement strand
GTATTCTCCTATTAAAACAAATTTCTGTGTACAGGGAGACCGCGAGGGGCTCCTCTACATATTGTGTTTCCCTACGTGTAGGGGAGACCCTCGCGGTCTCCCTGCAAACGTGGGGAATGTTGTTTAGAGCTGTCGTTATTCGACGATACCCATGATATCGCTCTCGCGGAGAATGAGATAGTCTTCTCCGTCGATTTTGACCTCTGTACCCGCGTACTTGGCGAACAGCACACGCTGCCCCGCCTGTACCTCAAGCGTGCTACGCTTGCCGTTGTCGAGAACCTTGCCTGGACCGACCGCTAGCACCTCGCCCTCCTGGGGCTTCTCTTTAGCAGTATCTGGTAGCACGATGCCGCTCTTCGTCGTGGTCTCGCGCTCCGATGCCTTTACGACCAGACGGTCGCCCATTGGACGGATTCTTACGCTTACTGTTGACATTACGATATCCTCCCTGTCTATAATTTTGTGTATCTTCAAGAAGGTAGACAGTTTACCTTAATGGTAAATATTTAGCAGTCTCTGTACGAGACTGCGAACACTGTTATAATACAACATCATGCGATGAGATGCAAGAGGAAAATTTTATAGAGGTTCGTTCATTGAACGAACCTCTATATGTAGGGGAGACCCTTGCGGTCTCCCTGCTCTGATGAGGTAGAATAGGAATAGCTGATTCCCCTTCCCAAAAATCAGGAGATAGAAATACTATGCTTACACAATATATTAAGGCTGCAATGCATAAGGCAAGATACGAAATTTTATTGTCGGATAACTCGTTTTATGGAGAGATACCAGATTTTGATGGCGTGTATGCAAATGCGGAAACACTTGAAGATTGCCGTGAGGAACTGGAAGAGGTGCTGGAAGAATGGATTTTATTGCGTGTCTCTCAACATTTGCCACTTCCAACTGTTGATGGACTGGAATTGACGATCAAGGAAGTGGCTTAATGCCGCGTATTGGTCCAATAAAAAGAAAAGACCTTGTGGCTTATATGAAGCAACTAGGCTTTGAAGGCCCGTACTCCGGTGGGAAGCATCAATTCATGATAAAGGGAAATTTAAGTATTACCATACCTAATCCTCATAAGGGTGATATTGGAGCGGATTTTCTCGTGAGAATTCTGAGACAGGCCAAGATTGATAGGAAAGAATGGGAAAAACTTTAGCTATACATAAGTTTGACCATATAGTTAGTAGCATGTAATAAATCAGAGATAATAGCAACATTGATCCTCTATGCTCGTAAATTATACAGGAACAGAGTTTTTTAATATATCTGTACTTTATGCGTCATAGTAGGTGGAGAAGCAAAAATGCATGAGAGAGCCATGCTATTCTGCACCGAACTAATCGCGGTAAGAGACTTCCAAATTGGTAGATATGAGAGAACAACACGGTCCCCTGAAAGAACAACGTGCCTTCGGCGGCAATGGGCGACAGGCTGGCAGAGAGCAACGCTTCTTTGGCAACTATGAACTGGTGCGCCGCATCGACGAGGGAGGCATGGGCGAGGTTTATCTTGCACGCCAGCGTAGCGCGTTCGGGCGCGAGGTGGCGGTGAAGATTATTCGTGCCGACCTGATACATGATGTCACCGTGCGGAAACGCTTTCTGCGCGAGGCTGAGGTGAGTGCCCATTTGAAGCATGAGCATATTCTGTCGCTGGTCGAGTTCGGAGAGGATCAGGGACGCCTCTTTCTCGTGACTCCTTATATCGACGGGGGTACATTGGCACAACGCCTACAGAGCGGTCCCATGTCGCTTGCTGAGGTACATCTCCTCTTCTCAGCCCTTGTGCGTGCCGTTTCCTATATTCATAAACGTGGCGTGATACACCGCGACCTGAAGCCAGGGAATGTGTTGCTCGACAAAGAAGAGGGCGGCGAACAGGTATATGTGCGCCTCATCGACTTCGGTATCGCCTCGATTCAGGGTATGGGAGTGGCGGAGCCAGAGCTAACGCAGTCGGGCAAAGAGGTCGGCACTCTCGAATATATGGCACCGGAACGGCTCAATGGTGTTGCCGCGCCCAGCAACGATATCTACTCGCTCGGCATCATTCTTTATCAGATGCTCACGGGTCACTTGCCCGGAGAGGGGAATCCTGTCCAGTTGCCATCGCCAATGGCCTACGTCGTCAATCACTGCACTGCGCGTCTGTTAGATGAGCGTTTCCCGAATGGCGACGAACTCCTGCGCGTCTTTGAGCAGGCATATAAAGCCGTTGTAACTCCTAAAGTCGCTCCATCAACTACCACCTTTGATAGCGAGAGCGACGAAACGCCACGTCGTGTTACAGGTTCGCAGCCAGTTGTCCAAAACAAAGAAGAGGCCGTTGGAATGGCGGCAATGGTGAGGCCAGGAAGCACCTTTAGAGGCGAAGATTATAACGCGCCTACGTCTCTTGTCGATCCCGCGTATTTGCCGAACTCCCAGCGTTCAAGTTCTACAAGAGCGGGCGTTACCGGTCCCATAAGTCGTAAACCGAGGCGACAGGGGCGTAGAAAAGGCTCGATCTTCGCATTTCTCTCATTCGCCATCGTCGCGCTTATCGCCATTATCAGCCTTGTTGGATACTATGCCTTCGTCAGTGCAATCACGGCAACCGTGACAATTAGCCCACAGGTGCATTCGTTTACCAAAGTGTTAACAATGACCGCGAAGCCAACACTACGTAGCACCGATGTCGGCACGGCATCCATTCCCGCCGCCGTCTTCAACAGCACACAATCGGGGAGTCAGCAGGGCAAAACAACCGGCAAACAATGTATCTTCGGCATCTTCGACTGCAAAAACGTCGTCTCATTCGCCGACGTTGACCCACTTGCCGAGCAATTGCGCCAATCGCTACGCAACCAGATTACTGCCGACCTCACAAAGCAAGCACACACTGCCAACGCCACAACCGTCGGTCCCATTGCCTTTACCGATGGCGCACCCACACCCACGCCCGACGTTGGCTCCGTGAGCGATACCGTGACTGTGACGATGAAAGAGCAAGGAGCCATCGAGTACTTCAAAGGCTCAGACGCGCAAAGTCTGGCGCGTACTCTTTTAACGCAACAAGCACAGCAACAGTTTGGTGCTGGCTACGTATTGCTCAATTCCGCCACACAAACTGGTCAGCCCGCAATGCAAAGCGTAGACACAAACGGCGTCGTGACAATGCAAATCGCCGTCGGTGGCGTCGTGCAATACAACTTCTCAGCAGCACAAACAAATGATATTCTCAACCATATCAAAGGCACAAAGGCAAAGGCTACGCAAACCTATCTGATGCAGCAATCGGGCATCACACCCGATAGCGTCACAGTTCACGTCAGCTACGGCGACACTCTGCCCTCCGATACACACCAAATCAAACTAGTACAAAACTCACCTGCGGCTATACCAAGTGTGCAGTTGCCGCCTGTGAAGGCGTTGTTGACGCCGACGTTGTAGGGGCGTAACAAGGTATGCTTTCTATGCTTGTGTTTCATCGTTCGCGCAGTGGACGGAAAAAGGCTCTCACGTCTTGCGCGAGCAGTTCGGGTTCTTCCCAGGCAGCAAAGTGTCCTCCACGCGGCATTTCCGTCCAATGCTGTACCCGGTAGGTGCGTTCAGCCCATTCTCTTGGCACCTGCCCTACCAAGAACTCACCGGGAAAGACTGCCACTCCCGTTGGCACATTTATGTAGTTGCGCTCCTGTGGAATCACCACGGAATGCGACCAATCGTAGTATCCACGAATAGAAGAACTTATGGTTTGAGTGACCCAGTAAATGGTGACTGTTGTGAGAATGTAGTCCTTGCTAAAGCGTCGCTCCACGTCACCTCCACAATCGCTCCAGGCACGCAGCTTCTCCACAATCCACGCTGCCAGACCCACAGGCGAATCATTGAGACCAAAGGCTAACGTCTGGGGTCGTGTTCTTTGTTGATGCTCATATGCGCCCTCTTCCCGTTCCCACCGCTCAACCCGTGCAAGATAATCCTTTTCTGCCTCTGAAAGGTTGGGGGCATCGGGGAGTGGAGAGGGCCAAGCCAGATTTGAACTGAGATGTATTCCTCTCAATCGTTCGGGAAAGAAGCGACCCAAATTGCTTGTTACCCCTGCCCCGACATCGCCACCTTGGGCACCAAACTGCTCATAGCCCAGCTCAGTCATCAACTTTGCCCAGTATGTATGGACCTTCCAGAAGCCTCGCCACGAAGGACGGTCGGAGAATCCATAGCCAGGAAGAGAGGGGACGACCACATCGAACGCATCTTTAGGGTCTCCGCCGAAGCGTGCTGGGTTAGTCAAGAGGGGAATGAGTTTACCCATTTCTAGGAAGGTGCTGGGCCAGCCGTGAGTCAGAAGAAGGGGAAATGGGTTGGGACCTTCGCCGCGTTCATGAATAAAGTGAATCCCTAACCCATCGACCTCAGCTCGATACTGAGTGAAACGGTTGATCATGTTTTCCTGCGCTCGCCAGTCAAATGCTGTACGCCAGTAATGAGCTAGTTCTTGCATGTATGTTAGTTGTGAGCCATAATCCCATTCGGCGTCAACGGCTTCATCAGGCCAGCGAGTTCGAGCCACACGGTCCTTGAGGTCATCAAGAACCTCTTGTGGTACCTGCACTGTAAACGTGTGCTTCTCCATCATCATCTCTTTCTGCATGAATCTCTATACTCGTCTACGGTACGGAAGATAGCCACATTATAGAACAATGCTCCCCTCTCCTACCATTTTCGCTTGATACCGACCCTATGAAAAACAATGTATTACGTCATCGAGGGAAAGTTCCTCAATCCCCCCTCACATGGTGGATTCATTCTACCCTCACCCCCATTGATCATTTTTTCAGCCATTGGGAACGTTCCTCAATCCTCTCCATCATTATCTACCGCTTCCAGGGCGTAATGAATTATAGCCCCTACATGTCGTCAATTCCTGCAACATCTACAGGATTGAACCATGTAGGGACCATAATTCATTACGCCCTCGTCCCCACCGATTCCGTCTTGCCTCTCTTGAACCTCTTCCCAACATTCATCAATAGAGGACTTCTACAAATGAATCAGTTGCACCCCTCCAACGGGCGTCCTCAACCATTTAGACTGAAATTAGGAGCTTCATTGGCAGCCATTTTTGCTAGGTCTCCATCCCCAACGGGCGTCCTCAACCATTTAGACTTTCTAGGAAGCGTCTGGCTTATATACAATTGCAGAGG
>CAXUGH010000353.1:0-5201 GCA_964250365.1 uncultured Ktedonobacteraceae bacterium | reverse complement strand
AGAAGCACTACCATCAACAAGCGCAACAAAACAATAAAACCACCAATACTGCCCAAACAGGAGCTTGAGAAGGGCTTACCCGACAAGAGCCTACAAGATCATGCCTATTATAGCAAAATTGCCCTGTCTCTGGACGACTTCACAGGGCAAGAGGCGCAACATCTCAATTTTGATCAGGTGTTGTTCCAGAATGTGCTGTTGAGCAAGGCAGACCTCAAAAAAGTGCAGGTGCTTGATAGCCGTCTTGTGGCATGCGATCTGGCGAATGCGAAGTGGTCGGAGGCGACATTTTCGCGCGTCGAACTCCTCGGCTGTCATCTAACGGGCTTTCAATGTGGCGAGGCTCTATTGCAAGATGTTCTCTTCAAAGAGTGTCGTGCTAGCTTCGCGCAGTTCGCGTTGACGAGGTTCAAGAGCGTGCGCTTTGAGGACTGCGACCTGAGCGAGGCAAACTTCTTCGAGGCCGACCTTTCCGGCGTCACCTTCCTCAACTGTAATTTACAACAGGCAGACTTCGCACGAGCGAAGCTTGTTGGTGCTGACCTGCGCGGCTCTAAAATCGACGGTATGCGCGTCGGTCCGAGCGAACTCAAAGGCGCGACGATTGACCCGACGCAAGCTGTGGCTTTTGTGCGTGGCTTGGGCATTGTGGTGGACACAAGGTGACAATATTTACATGACAGCGGCTCTGCCCCTGTCATGCCTTCACCCATCATGCCGTCTTGGACAATTGACAACATCCACCTCTCCCTGATACCCTACACTCATACAAAAACGACCTGTTCTATGTCCCCAACGAAGGAGATTTACGTATGAGTCAGCCTCTTAGCGGTATTCGTGTTCTCGACCTCTCGCGTCTGCTCCCTGGTGCCTACGCCTCGCAGATGCTTGCCGATTTTGGGGCCGACGTGGTGAAAGTAGAGGAGCCTGGAAGCGGTGATTATGGTCGCTATATGCCGCCACACGGTCCAAATGGTATGGGCTTGTTGTTCCTGGCAATCAATCGCAACAAGCGTAGCACGACGCTCAATCTCAAAGCGTCTGAGGGACGCGAGATATTTCTACGTATGGTTCGTAACGCCGATGTGGTGCTGGAAAGCTTTCGCCCCGGCGTGCTTGAACGCCTCGGACTTGGTTATGAACAACTCAAAGAGGTCAATCCAGGCATTATTTATTGCGCGATCAGTGGCTATGGACAGGATGGTCCTGCCCGTTTACGCGCCGGACACGATTTGAACTATGCTGGCTATTCAGGTCTGCTTGACTATAACCGAGGTCCGAACGGTGAGCCAGCAATGCCACCAACGCAGCTCGGCGACCTTGCAGGTGGTAGCTACATGTCAATTATCGGTATCCTCACCGCTCTTGTTGGAAGGGCGCAAACGGGCGAGGGGCGTAGCATCGACGTATCCATGACTGAGGGCGTGATGTCGTTGCTCCCGCTGGTCTCGACCACCTATCTCAATACTGGCAAGGCTCCCAAACCTGGACACTCCACGCTCGATGGCGGTCTGCCCTGCTACAATATCTACGAGACGAGAGACGGCAAGCATGTGACGCTGGCGGCTCTTGAACTCAAATTCTGGCACACCTTCTGCACGCATATTGGGCATCTCGAACTGCTTCCGTTTCATCAACCACACGGTCCCGAAGAGCGCGAGGAGGCGATGCACATACTGCGTAACATCTTCAAGATGAAGACGCGCGACGAGTGGGTGGCAGAACTCGCCGACATTGACACCTGCGTTGGTCCCGTCTACAGCATCGACGAGGCTCTGAACGACCCGCAAGCTCAAGCGCGTGGTGTCTCCGTCACGAGTGGCGACGATGCTGTGCGAACGCTACCCACATTTCCGCGTATCTCCAATGCTGAAGCGATACAACACCACGCGCCGCCAACATTAGGCGAACACACTTCCGAGATACTACACGAAATCGGCTATAGTGATGACGATATCGAACAGTTCAAGACACAGGGAGCGATATAGAACATGAAGCACCATCCCATTGTCGAGCGTGCCGAAAAAATTCTGCCCGCGTATATGGACGACCTCAAGGCAATTGTGAATATTGACTCTGGCACCTACACAAAAGCTGGCATTGACCGCGTGGGAGTCTATTTAGAGGATAGATTTCATGATTTTGGCTTCTCCACTACCTTTGATAAGCAGCAAGAATACGGCAACAATCTTGTCGCAACACGCGAAGGAAGCGCGAAACAGGGACCGCGTATCCTGCTCATCGGGCATATCGACACCGTATTTGCCGAGGGCGAGGTGCAGAAGCGACCGTTTGCGCTAAGTGAGCGCGACGGTAAGCGCATTGCTACGGGACCAGGGGTACTCGATATGAAATCGGGTGTTCTTCTCGGCATGTACGGCTTGCAGCTTTTGTTTGAAGAAAACGTATCTCATTACCAGAGCGTCACCTTTCTTTGTAACAGCGACGAGGAAATTGGCTCTCCTGGCAGCAAACCATTGATTCAAGAAATCGCTAGACAGTCCGATGCCGTGATTGTGCTGGAGCCAGGGAGAGCGATTAGCAACGTCGTCTCCTCGCGTCGTAGCTCTGGTCAATATCGTGTCGAGGTACACGGCCTCTCCGCGCATGCAGGAGTCGAGCCACAAAATGGGCGCAACGCCATTCACGAACTCTCTTATAAGGTACAGGCAATGCAAGCTCTAAACGGCACCATTCCAGGCGTGACGCTGAGCGTTGGCGTCATTCGCGGTGGCGAGCGCACCAATGTCGTGCCCGACTTCGCCTACTTTGAGATGGATGTGCGAGCGAGCGATATGCAGGGTATTGCGGCAGTCGAAGAGGCGATGCGGAACGTCGCTGCACATACCACGATTTCAGGCACCACGACCACGCTCAGCGGCGATATGCGCTGTCTGCCCTTTGAACGAACAGAGCGCAATCTGCAGCTTGTCCAAAAAGCGAAGGAGGCAGGCGAAGAGCTTGGCATAACGATTGTAGACCTTAGTAGTGGCGGTGCCTCCGACGCGAATACAACGTCCGGTATGGGCATCCCCACCATCGACGGCCTCGGCGCAGGTGGCGGCCTCGCCCACAACCCCGGCGAATACGTAGAGCTTGATTACCTACCTGAACGTATCGCATTATTAACAGGATTGGTGCGAAGGATTGGGGAATAAATTACATTATTCTTATTGGGAAACAACATGAAATTCGGCAAAGAACGCATTCACAACCAGAAGAGCAACGACATTACGACGCTGGGAGAAACGGCACGACAGCTACAGCTTGAGGCGCAGCAGCGTGGAATCGTATTGCCGCCTCAGGTCTTACTGCATATAGGTGAGCCAAGCTTTCGCACGCCTGAACATATTCGACAGGCGGCGGTAGCTGCTATCGAGAACGAGCCGATTACGTATGGTCCCGCCGCTGGTTGGCCCTGGTTGCGCGAACTTATCGCCGATAAAGTACGGCGTGTCAATGGCTATAGCGTCACACCTGCTAATATCGCAATTGCAATGGGAGGGACGGGTGCGCTACAGGTAACATTCAATGCTATTTTGCATGAAGGCGATGAGGTGCTATTGCCCGACCCGTGCTGGCCTCACTATCCAATGCAACTCGCGGCATGCGGAGCAGTTGGCGTCTACTATCCGCTCGACGCACACAACGAATGGCTACCCAACGTCGCAGACCTGGAAAAACTGGTCACGCCACGCACACGCATTCTGGTCATCAACACTCCTGGCAACCCGACAGGTGCCGTCTTTCCCAAAGAGATTGTGCAGAACCTGCTCGATTTCGCGCGTCGTCACGACCTGTATCTCGTCTCCGATGAATGCTACGACCAGATCGTCTTTGAAGGTGAACATATCAGTCCAGGCACGATGCTGGAAGCGGACGAACTAGAGTCTGGTCGCTTCATCGGCATCTACACATTTTCCAAGACCTACGCCATGACAGGATGGCGCATTGGCTACATCGTCACAGGTACACCGCTGCTCAAAACAATGATCGATGTCCTCAACGCCTACCAGACCAACATGAGTACGCCCATTCAACGTGCCGCCGCCGCCGCTCTAACAGGATCACAGACATGCGTCGGTGAGATGTGCAACGCATACCAGCGTCGCCGCGACCTCACAGTGCGCTTGCTCAAAGAATACAACCGCTACCTCTACACGCCGCACGGAGCCTTCTACGCCCTCATCGACGTATCAGGCAAAAATGGAGAGTTACGCGGCAGACAGTTCGCCCTCGACCTCTTGCGCGAATACAATGTCGCAGTCGCTCCTGGTAGCGGCTTCGGTAACGTATCCGAACGCTTCGTGCGTATCTCACTCGCTGCATCGGAGGAAGAGCTTGAACGAGGTGTAAGAGCGATTTGTGAGTTTGCGGATAAATAATTATGAGGAGTGTATTTTAGCAATGAAAAATCCTTTATATTCTACAAAATATGGCTCTGCTTATTTGGGAAACTCTTTGGAGCTACTAGACCAACTAGAGACTAACTCAGTAAATTTAGTAGTTACTTCTCCACCGTTCGCTCTACAGCGAGAAAAATCGTATGGGAATGTTAGTCAAGATTTGTATATAGATTGGCTTTTTGCATTCTGTGAGAAAGTCTATCGAGTGCTAGACTCTACTGGCAGTTTTGTACTAGACTTGGGAGGTGCTTATCAAAGTCAACGACCAGTTAGATCACTCTACAATTATCATATTCTGATAAAGCTTTGTGAGGAGTTGGATTTTAGACTAGCTGAAGAATTCTTTTGGTTTAACCCATCCAAACTTCCATCCCCTATCGAATGGGTTAATAAGAGAAAGATTCGTGCTAAAGACTCTGTAAATACAGTATGGTGGTTATCGAAAGGAGATTTTCCCAAAGCAGATATTAAGCGTGTACTTGTTCCGTACTCAGAGCGCATGAAAAAGTTGCATCAAAATCCTGAGAAGTATTATAAACCCAAAACTCGTCCTTCTGGTCATGATATTAGTACAAGTTTTGCTACTGACAATGGCGGTGCGATACCTTCAAACATGTTACAAATTCCTAACACCGATAGTTCTTCGCAGTATCTTCGTGTATGTAGAGACCTAGAAATAAAGCCGCATCCAGCTCGCTTTCCATTGAGGCTACCTAAGTTTTTTATTGAGTTTTTGACAGAACCTGGCGACTTAGTGGTTGACATTTTTGCTGGGTCTAATACAACAGGTTTAGC
>CAXUGH010000352.1:0-5205 GCA_964250365.1 uncultured Ktedonobacteraceae bacterium | reverse complement strand
AATGGAAGGTCTATTCGCGTTCGCGCATAGACCTTCCATTCCACCAATTATTATCATAATTCTTCGTCATCCGCTGTCTCTTCGCTGAGTTCTTCCCACAAGGCTTTAACCGTGTGTGTTGTGACGCTGAAGCCGAAGCCACGCCGTTGCAGGAAGGAACCGAGACGAGTGCGGAACGTTTTGTAGTCCATGTCGGGCAGACGGAGTAGTGAGGCTGCTTTTTTGCGACCCGCAATCAGGGCGCGTTCCTCGTCCTGCTCATCGCTCACTAGTTCATCCACAACCTCACGATCAACACCCTTCATGCGTAGCTCTTGCTTGAGAACGTTGGAGCCACGCGGATTGAACTGCTCACGTGACTCGATCCAGAACGAGGCGAAGGCGCGATCATTGACGAAATCGAGCCGGTCTAAGCGTTCCAACACCGTGTCGATGAGTTCGGCTGGCGTCTCTTTCTTTCTGAGATAGCGACGCACCTCTTCGCGGCTACGTGGGCGAAACGAGAGAAAGTTCAGGGCGCGATCAACCGCCTGTTGTAGTGCCTCTTCGCTACGCAACTGCACAAGCTGCTCCGCTGTGAGCGTTTGCCCAACCTTGAGACCCATCTGCAACACGAGCAGAGCATTAACGCCCATCAAAAAACGATTATCGACAAAGATGCTCACGCGCTCTTTGTCGGTTGTTTGTGTTTGGAGTGAGGTGATTCGCATGGGGGTATTGTACCACTTTTGTAGTCTAGTAACCAACGAAGGTAAATGGGGGTAAGACGGAAGCCCACAAGGGGCTTCCCTACTATACTCGACGCGCTCCGCGCGTTGAAATGGTCTATAGTAGGGCGCGACCCTTGTGGTCGCCCGTTGTTCACTATGCTCCATCCTCAGATACCGTCGTAGACGATGCGTGACGCACATGCCCATTGAATGCTGCCGCTATCGTGAATAGCACTACTACTACCACAAACAAAACTATCGTTGGAATAATGCCAACCCATTGTAGAAGTAGTCCTGTTGCCGCTACTCCTAGCGATTGTATTGTGAAGACGATGAGCCGCATTACGCTGTTCACACGGCCTTGAAACTCATCAGGAATTAGTCCGAGTTCGTAGCCAAATACGACAGCATCATATATCGCTGATATGAGGTATTGTGCGGCAAGGACGCATCCTAAAAACCATATATTCGGTGTAAGAATAAGTAGCAGAAGTAGCATACTCGTCAACGCTCCTATCGCAACAACAATGTTCCCAATGCGAGCATATTTGGCTATTTTAGGGACAAGTAGAGTTCCCAGGATTCTGCCTAGTTCCGCCATTGTAAAGATTACACCAATTAACGTTGCTGATGCATGAAGCTGTCTCTGAGCAAGAATAATCACGACAAGCTCTCCTCCAGAGAACACTACAAAAATATACACAGCACCAAAAAACGTCAGGAAACGAATGAGCGGTTGTCGCCAGAGCCACAAGAGTCCTGCTATAATCTCCTGATACAGCGTCTTGTGTGTAGTTGCACGCTCTTCTTGAAAAGGTGTTTTGATGAACAAGAGAGAGCATGACGAGGCTAGGTACGAGAGAGCATCGGCAAGAAACGGAAAACCGCGACCAATTTGAAACAGAAATCCTCCTAATGGTGGACCGAGAATGCTAAAACTCGTAATCACGGCATTGTTTGTCGCCATTGCTGCCGAAAGTTGCTCTCTGGAAACCATGCGTGGAAGACTTGCCACTTCCGCAATATCAAAAAAGACGTAAAACGTTCCTTGAAGAGTTGCTGTGATATAGAGTTGTATGATACTAAGATGACCAAGTGCAAGCGCAATAGGAATGCTGATGAGGCAAAGCGAACGCCCAATATCAGCAAGAATCATCACTTGCTTTCGATTCCAACGATCCATAAATGCCCCAGCAGGAAGAGAGAAGAGCAAAAACGGCAGCGTCCCTAATGCGGCAACAAGTCCTGCTTGCGCCGAAGAGCCTGTCAATGCAAGAGTCAAAAGTGGATAAGCTATTTGACTGATGCTCGAACCTAGTGTGGATATTCCTTGACCGCTCACAAGCAATAGAAAATTGCGATTGCGCCAAAGAATAACTGATTGCCTGGAAAGCATATACTATGACCTCTACTTTCTTGAACAAACGAACAACATAGATGGAACAGCAATAGTCCAGGTGGTCCGCGTGCAAGAAAGGAGGATAGACACTTCATAAGTCGGATACTCTCTCAAAGTAGGAAGAAACAATGGTCGAGGGCAGGTGAGAGACCCGACAGAAGAAAAAAGGGGGAATGGTCAGACAAAACATTTCAGCTTGCCTTCATCCAAAAAGGCATGTGCTGAATGTTTGTGTGACGCTTCATTCCGCCGCATAAGCGAAGGCGTCGGGCTTATGCGGCGAAAGAGGGTGCTTTCGTATCTGGTTGTATCTGTGATACGGCGATAAGAGTACGCCAGTTCAGGATGTAGCTTTTGTACATGGAGTGAGAGTAGCATAGACTCCCTATCTCCGTCAAGTGGAGATTGCATATGATATAATTTCCTACATACCCTCACGCGTTGAGGGAAAGGTGCTATGCGAGAGGAGTGGACGGGGGTTGTCCGTCCTGTAGCTATGTTTCGTAAAATTTTGATTGCAAATCGTGGCGAGATCGCGCTACGTGTGATTCGCGCCTGTCGAGAGATGGGCATTCTCAGCGTTATCGCTCATTCGGAGGCCGACCGCGACTCGTTGCCTGTACGCATGGCGGATGAGCGCATCTGTATCGGACCGGGGCCGAGCAGTAAAAGTTATCTCAATATACCTAATATTATCAGTGCCGCACTTATTTCTAATGCCGAGGCTATTCACCCAGGCTATGGCTTTCTATCGGAGAACACGAGTTTCGCCGAGATATGCGCCGATGTCAATATAACCTTTATTGGACCATCGGCGGCGGTGATGTCGGTGATGGGCGATAAGGTGTCGGCGCGACAGGCGATGGCGAAGGCTGGTCTACCGATGTTGCCAGGAACGCCCGTGCTGCGTACCGTTGCCGAGGCACAGGATGCCGCGAAAGAGATTGGTTATCCACTGATGCTCAAGGCGGTAGCAGGTGGTGGTGGACGTGGCATTCGTCTGGTGAGACGAGCCGACGAGCTAGAGCGCGTCTTTACGCTGGCACAGAACGAGGTGCGCGAGGCGTTCCGCGACGATGGTATCTATTTTGAACGTTACCTGGAACGCGCACGGCACATTGAGATTCAGGTACTTGTCGATAATCACGGCAACGGTGTGCATCTCGGTGAGCGCAACTGTTCGTGTCAACGTCGTAACCAGAAGGTGCTGGAAGAGTCGCCGAGTCCACTTCTGCCGCGTAAGGTGCGTGATGATATCGGTATGAAGGCGATACGTGCGGTGCAGAAGGTTGGCTATCGCAACGCGGGTACGTTGGAGTTTCTTGTAGATGAGCAGAATCGTTTCTACTTTATGGAGATGAACACGCGCCTACAGGTCGAGCATCCCGTAACGGAGATGGTGACGGAACTCGATCTTGTGAAGGAGCAGATACGCATCGCATTCGGTATGCGTATGCACCTCAAGCAAGATGCCGTTCAGTTTAAGGGGCACGCCATCGAGTGCCGCATCACGGCAGAGGATGCTGACAATGATTTTCGCCCACAAACTGGAACGGTCGAACGCTACTTGCCACCAGGAGGGCCGGGTGTACGCGTCGATAGCCACCTGTTCGCGGGCTACGAGGTGCCGCCGCACTACGACTCGCTTTTGTCGAAACTGATTGTCTGGGCTGATACACGCGACGAGGCAATTGCACGGATGCAACGCGCGCTCGATGAATACGTGATTGAAGGACTTACCACCACAATCCCGTTCCATCAGCGCCTGCTGAAACATCCCGTCTTCCTCAGCGGCGAAACTTACACGCGGTTCATCCAGGAGGAGTCGGCGTCGCTGGGGATATGATACATGCACAAATTTTGCCTATGTTTATGGGGCCAGGGCACCCGCAAGGGGATGCCCCTCCCATATCACGGTGCGTCGCATATCAAACGTTTATGGGAGGGGCATCCCCTTGCGGGTGCCCTGGTCTCAATGTATGAATACATAGAAGGAGATACAATATGTCGCGTGTCGTTGTAACGGGAATCGGGCTTGTGACCTCGGTAGGAAACGACGTAGCGTCGTCTTGGGAGGCGTTGTGTCAGGGCAAGTCGGGCGTGAGCGAGATTACTGCTTATGATACCAGCAATTTTCGTGTCCATTTCGCGGGCCAGATCAAGGATTTTGACGCCACGCCCTATGTAGATCGTAAAGAGTTACGCCGTAACGATCCTTACGAGTTGCTCGCCATTGCTACTACCAAGCAAGCACTTGCACAGGCGAAGCTCGAAATTACGGATGAGAACGCTGACGATATCGGTGTGTACATTGGTAGCGGCATTGGTGGACTGGTGACGCTACATGACCAATTTCGTGTGCTACATGACAAAGGACCGGATCGTATCAGTCCGTTCTTTATCAACATGATGATTATTGACGGTGCCCCTGGTATCGTCTCCATCTTGACGGGTGCGCGTGGTCCCAACTGGGCGGCGGTCTCCGCTTGTGCCACAAGTGGCAACACGATTGGTGAGGCGTGGGAAACGATTCGGCGTGGCGATGCTAAAGCGATGATCGCTGGTGGGGCTGAAAAAGCCGTGACGCCAATTGCGATGGCTGCCTTTGACAATATGAAAGCATTATCACGCCACAATGAGAATCCACAGGAGGCAAGCCGTCCTTTTGACGCTTTACGCGATGGCTTTGTAATGGGTGAAGGCTCGGCGATGCTGATCCTTGAAGACCTGGAATTTGCGAAGGCACGCGGCGCGACCATCCTTGCTGAGATGGTGGGCTATGGCTCTACAGGTGATGCACACCATGTTACCGAACCTGCTCCGGGTGGCGCAGGACTTGTACGTGCGATTCGACGAGCTATACAGAAGTCAGGACTGCAACCTGAGCAGATCGACTACTATAACGCTCATGCGACCTCAACAGCATATAATGATCGCAGCGAGACGCAGGCCATCAAAACCGTGTTCGGCGACTATGCACACAAACTACAAATTAGTGGTACCAAGTCGATGATTGGTCATACGCTGGGAGCGGCGGGTGCAGTTGGCGCGGTTGTCTCCATTCAATCCATTCTCACAGGAGTCATTCCACCCACC
>CAXUGH010000351.1:4049-5239 GCA_964250365.1 uncultured Ktedonobacteraceae bacterium | reverse complement strand
ATTTACTCTTGTGGGAATGTCGCTTGCCGCATGTGCCGAGAGAGAAACAGAAATCCGGTGATCACAAGCAGACCACTCCACACGATGCCCACGGTCGGCAAAACGCCCAAGTGCGGAGGAACCGATGGTGAGGACGATGAACAAGAGCAGGCGATAGACGCTACTGGCGCGGCCTTGCAGGGCATCTGGGACGACAGCGGAGCGATAACTGTCCATGAAGATAGCACGGACCGAGTCGGAGAGGGCGATGCCCGCGAACACGGCTCCCAACAGCAGCGGCGTCGTGATGAAGCCATAGAGAGGCCAGAGCAAGACGAACACTATCAGGGCATAGCCCAAAGCTCTGCCAAAGCGTATGCCCCGCTGCAAAGGCGGGCAGAACACCGTGCCAAGCAGGTTCCCGACGCCGCCACTGCGACGATCAGGCCGTAGAGCACGGACGGGATATGCTGCTGTTGCACAATGTCCAGCACGAGAAGCACGCTGGCTGTGATGGTGAGGTTGACATAGCTGGAAATCAGGAGGATCGAGCGCACGACCTCATGCTCCCACAACCAAGTGAGTCCCTCGCGCACTTCTTGGAGCAGGTGGTGACGCTGCGTCCTCCGTTCGCCTTGCATGGGCGAGCGTATGGAGAGCAAAGAGCAGAGCAAGATAAGAGAGGAAAGCGCGTCGGTGACGAACGGGAGCAGCCTGCTGATGCTAAAGAGCCAGCTACCCAGGGCGGGTCCGACAAGCGCGCTGGAGCCAACGATCACCTCGTTCTGTGCGACTGCTGTGGTGAGCTGGCTCTTTGGCACGACCCATGCCCGTGCTGCAAATTGGGCCAGCTCGTAGAAAAGCGAAATGGCTCCCAGGCCAAAGGCGATGGCGTAGAGGAGAAGCAGCCGCAGTGGTCCGCTGGAAAGGCCCAGCACCAGGGGAATGCTCGCCACGCACACCATCAAGCAGAAGGTAGAGAGCAGCATCACGCGTTTGCGCGACCAGCGATCCACCAGCACCCCGGCGGGGAGGCTCAGGAGGACGTAGGGAAGCTGTCCCAGGCTATACGCGAGGGAGGCAGCAGCAATCGAACGTGTCAGTCCCACAATGAGCAGTGGAAACGCGAACTGCGTGCAACTCGTGCCGAGCGAGGAGACGGCGTTGCCGAGCCAAAGCAAAAGATAGTCACGATTGCGCCAAAGGGAAAC
>CAXUGH010000351.1:0-3949 GCA_964250365.1 uncultured Ktedonobacteraceae bacterium | reverse complement strand
AAGCGGTTTCACACCGCCTGAGGGGAACAGATATCTTTTACTCATCAGCCAGATGATAGCATGGAGACCGCATCGGTGTCAATGAATACTGACCCCCACCCATCCACTATTCAAATCCATGAAAAGGGGATGGGAAGACTCGTCTGGCGAGGTGCGCCGTGCTGACAACGCCAAGAGGGTTAGCCACGAGTCACTACCCATCTTTGTCCATTATGTTACGATGTGGTCTCTTCTATATCTATTAGAAACTTCCTCCCCCACCTCCACCAGAGTCACCGCCTCCACCGAAGTCACCACCTCCGCCTCCGCCAAAATCGCCGCCTGCTCCACCACCAAAGTTGTTGTCGCCATTATTGAAGTTGTTGTTGTCGTTCCCATAGTTATCGTCTCGTCGTGCTTCGTTCTCGCCCTGCTCTTTTCCTAGCTCGTAGCCGAGCAGACCGCCGCCAACGGCACCGATACCGCCAGGAATAAGCGGATTTACACCACCACCTTGATTGTAATAGCCGCCCTGATTATAGCCTGGACCATAGTTTGGCGGATAACCCTGATTAGGGTAGTTCTGCTGATTGTAGTTCGGCGGATATATAGGAGCCTGTGGTTGCATCGGATTGATTATGCCACGACGCCCACGACTACGTACAAACGCGAACACGCCGATACCAGCGAGTATCAGCAATCCTATACAACATATCGGGGCAATTGCGAAATTGCTGAAGAAATTACCACTCTTACTCGGAACTTGATTGCCTCCTGTCGTACCACCTGCATTAGATGATCCTAGCGAGGATTGTAGCGATTGTAGGGCTGCATCCGTTGCTGCTGTATAATTGCCATTGCTGCCACTACCATAGCTGCTTTTGAAAGCTTGTACCGCACTATCGTATTGATTATTCGACAAGGGAACACTTTTACCACCATCAATCACAATGTAGTGGTTGACCGTATCAATAGCCAGAACAAGCAAATTTGAGTTTGAAATGTGAGATTTCGTCTGGCTCGAAAATGTATCATAATTGCCGCTGAAGTTGTTGACGGTGTAAATGTTTATAGGATAGCTGAGTGCAGAAGCTTGACTTTGCACCTGCGACTTGTTCAACACATTGGCCTGATCGTATATATTAACCGTACTGGCAAAAGCACTGATTGTTGCCAATAGCAAGAGACAACATGCTACTACTGCTGCAAGAAGGCCCTTATTCCGCCATCTCGTGACGAATGTAGTTGTATTTCTCATAAAAAATCCTTTTCTTCGCTATATATACACAAGAAGAATAGACGTAAGTACGATCCATATATCAAAACGCCTTTCTTTATATACGCAATAGATAGCTGAAAGGAGTAACTTTTGCCAGCAGAAGTTACTCCTTTCAGCTATCTATTGCGTGTTTGTGTTGCTCTTCGTGTCTTGCTTCTCACCGACAGAGCGGCTAAAGTTTCCCTCTGTATCTTCAACATCGTTTGCTTGTTTGCTGATGGTTGGATCGCGTCGAATGTTGCCCTCACCTGCAACATTGCTACTCTGATGACGCTGGTTGGTGCGACGCATCGAGAGGACCAAGAAGAGAACGATGGCTACAATAGCGATTATGACGAGCAGTCCTCCAAAAACGAGAATGCCGTTTGATTGATTAAGCATTATATTTTCTCTTTCTGATGTATCTACGTTTCTCGTAGCGATGGGTTATATAGCTACACTATGGAACACGCTGTGTCATGCCCATTTGATACAATCCGTAACACGCAGATGTAAAAAGTTCACGGGACAGGGTATGCCCTGTCCCGTGAACTCTTTACATCTGCGTGTTACAATAATCTCGTCATCTCAACACTGTAAGGAAGGATACAATGCAAGCATGAGTACATCCTCTTCCGGGCGACCTCGCCCGTTTGTTTTGATTATCATGGATGGATGGGGCATCAATCCGCGTCAAGAGGGCAACGCTATCGCCCTTGCTCGTACACCTCATATCGACGCTCTGGCGCGAAAGTGGCCTCATACCTCTGTGAAAACTTCGGGTGCTGCCGTTGGCTTGCCCGATGGTCAGATGGGTAATTCCGAGGTAGGCCATCAAAATATCGGGGCAGGAAAACGCGTGTTGCAAGACTACACACGCGTCAACGAGGCAATTCAAGATGGCACGTTTTTTCAAAATCCCGCCCTACTCAAAGCTATTTCTCATGTCAAGCAGCACTCGTCGCAATTGCATATTTGTGGTCTGCTTGGCAATGGCGGCGTCCATGCTCATGAGTCGCATCTTGAGGCACTACTACGCCTCGCACAAAGCCACGATGTCGAGCGTGTCTACATTCACGCCTTCACCGATGGACGCGATAGCTCGCCAACAGGTGGTCTTGAATTTATGCGCCACTTAGAGGGGCGGGCGCGTGAAATTGGCGGTGAGCATGCCGCGAAAGTTGCGACTGTGAGTGGTCGCTATTATGCAATGGATCGTGACAATCGCTGGGATCGTACAGGCGCAACCTATAACGCGATGGTGCATGCCGAGGGACAACGTGCTAGCTCCGCTGAGGCAGCGATACAACAGTCCTACGACAAGAAAATTACCGATGAATTTATCGTACCAACGGTGATTATGGAGAACGAGCAACCCGTTGCCGTTGTCAAGGCAGGTGACGCGCTCATTCACTATAACTTCCGTCCTGATCGCGCACGTCAACTTACCAAAGCCTTTGTGCTACCAGAATTGCCGCCACAGGCCGAGGGAAAATTCGACCGAGGGCCGCGCCTCGCCGACCTGCTCTACGTAATGATGACCGAGTATGAAGAGGGTCTCGACGCGGAAACGGCCTATCGCGCCGACGAAGTGGAGATGCCACTGGCGCGTGTAATCTCCGATGCGGGTCTACACCAGTTTCATACCGCCGAGACCGAGAAGTATGCCCACGTCACCTATTTTATCAATGGACGCCGTGAAACGCCCTTCCCCGGCGAGGATCGCTATCTCGTGCCCTCGCCAAAGGTTCCCACCTATGACCTGCAACCAGGGATGAGCGCGGCAGGTATTACGGATACTGCTGTGGAACGTATTCGTAGCCGCGACTACGATTTCATCATCATGAACTATGCGAATGCCGATATGGTTGGGCATACGGGCGTGATGGAGGCCACCGTCAAGGGCGTTGAGGCGGTCGATACAGGTGTTGGGCGTGTGGTCGAGGCAACGCTTGCTGTAAGTGGTGGTCTGCTCATCACCGCCGATCATGGTAACGCGGAGCAACTTATCGAGTACGATACGGGCAAACCCTTCACATCGCATACGACCAACCCCGTCCCGCTCTACCTTGTCGTGCCACAACTGGCGAACGCGAAACTCCGTAGCGACGGCATTCTTGCCGATGTGTCACCCACAATTCTGCAAATACTGGGCATACCGCAACCAAAAGATATGACGGGACATTCGTTGTTGATAGAATAACTCTCATGTGCTGTATCCGAGCCTGTACAGGCTCGGATACAGCACATGAGAGTTATTCTTGTTTCACATGAAAATATGATATAGTGAGACCATGAAACGAACATTCTTACAGATACCACAATGGAGTGTGTAACTATGACAATACACGATTCGGGCGTTGCGCTCAAACGCACACCGCTCTACGAGCAGCACCTTGAATTAGGGGCACGCATCGTGGATTTCAGCGGTTGGGAGATGCCCGTACAATACACAAGTATTTTAGAGGAGCATGAGGCGGTACGCACACATGCTGGCCTCTTCGACGTGAGTCACATGGGCGAGTTCAAGGTCGAGGGGTCGGGTACACTCGCGTTCCTACAATCGCTTGTGCCCAACGATGTCTCACGCCTCGCGGTCCATCAGGCTCTCTACACTCAGTTCTGCAAACCCGATGGCGGCGTTATCGACGACCTGCTCATCTATCGTCTTGCGGAAGAAGACTATATGCTGGTCGTTAATGCTGGCAATAT
>CAXUGH010000350.1:0-5288 GCA_964250365.1 uncultured Ktedonobacteraceae bacterium | reverse complement strand
CCAAGACGATATCAGGGAAGATTAGGAGAGTTGAGTTGAGGGAGATGGAGAGGGAAAAAAAGTCAACGAAATAACACAAACAAGGCCGCTGCTGAACGTGTTCAGCAGCGGCCTTGTTTGTGTTATTGAAATTTTTACCACCGAAACGCATATCCCACGCCGCGCACGGTCTGGATCAGTTTGGGGTTGGCGGGGTCTTCCTCAAGCTTCTCGCGGAGCCAGCGAATGTGGACATCGACGGTACGCGTGTCGCCTGCGTAGTCGTAGCCCCAGACGTTGTGGAGCAGTTGATCGCGGGTGAGTACGGTGCCGCGATTACGCACGAGATAGGTGAGCAGATCGAATTGTTTGGGCTGTAGCTCCATGTCTTGCCCACGACAATTGACGCGCCGACCCGCGAGGTCGATACGCAGGGGACCCGCGACCAGTTCACGACTGGGGCGCGGCACCTCCTGCTGCACTGGCTCTTGTACGGGATGCGTTTCGACTGCGTGAGGGTAGTCGGCACGGCGGAGCAATGCACGGACGCGTGCTAGCAGTTCGCGGCGACCAAACGGCTTCGTAACATAATCGTCGGCTCCGACTTCGAGACCGACCACTTTGTCGATCTCGTCGCCTTTCGCGGTTAGCATCATGATTGGCGTTGTCTCGGTGTTGCCCTCGCGCCGCAACTGCCGACATACCTCAAGACCATCCATTTCGGGCAGCATGATATCCAGAATAATCAAATCGAGCTTCTCGGTACGCGCTGCCTCTAATGCACTGGCTCCATCGGTTGCCGTCGTTACATGATAGCCAGCCTGCTCTAAATTGTACGCTATTGTCTCTACTAAAACGGTTTCGTCGTCTACAACGAGAATGTTACGTGCCACAACCTGCCTCCAACCAGCGGCCTATCCGAAGCGACCACTGATGTAGTCTTCGGTCTCTTTCTTTTTGGGATGCTCGAAGAGGTCAACGGTTGGCGAAATCTCGATCAGCTTGCCGCTCAGGAAAAAGCCGGTGTACTGTGAAACACGCGATGCCTGTTGCATGTTGTGCGTCACAATTACAATCGTATACTCTTTCACCAGGTCGTTAATCAACTCCTCGATTTTCAAGGTAGCAATTGGGTCAAGTGCCGAGGCTGGCTCGTCCATGAGCAACACCTCTGGCTTAACGGCAAGAGCGCGTGCGATGCAGAGACGCTGCTGCTGACCACCAGAGAGGCCGAGTGCGGAAGCGTTCAAGCGATCCTTCACCTCGTCCCAGATCGCGGCACCGCGTAGGCTCTCCTCTACCGTCTGCTTAATCTCGCGATCTCCTTTGCCTTGAATGCGAAGGCCATAGGCGATGTTCTCAAAGATCGACTTGGGGAACGGATTTGGACGCTGGAACACCATGCCGATACGCTGGCGGAGTAACACCACGTCGGTTTTGTTGTCGTAGATATTTCGATCATCCAGCATAGCGACGCCATCGGTACGTGTACCTACGATGAGATCGTTCATGCGGTTGAGGGTGCGTAGAAACGTTGATTTGCCACAACCTGACGGTCCGATAAGGGCTGTCACCTGACGTTCGCGTATGGGAATAGCGATGTCGTATAATGCCTGTTTCGCGCCATAGAAAAAGTTCAAATGCTCGACATTGATTTTGGGACGAGCATTCGTATCTATTAGTGTACTTGCATCAACTTTTCTATGTACTAAGTCGGTAGGAGAGCCAGCGGGTGGCTGCTGTTGGACTTCTGCTTCGTTCGTCGCGTTCTGAGCACCCGCCGACGTTTGATTTGCTTCCAATTGTTGAACTGGTTGCTGATTGAGACGGGAGGGTTCCATACCCATAATAATTCTCCTTTTATGTTACATCCGTTGGGGAACGGAAGGCGTAATAAATTAGGTCCCTACGCGTATGTTACGCCAACGGGTACTCTTTGTGCAATGGAATGGATGCATCGACAATTAAGCGGTCAGCCAATACCACTAAGCGAATATAGCGGCCTGCAAGGGCTTTGCTAATGAAGTAGGGACGCCCCTCATACGAGATGTGACCGCTACGCGCAACCTTGCGTGAGAAGATGTTTGCACCTTCTGGTAGCTGTATGTTGCCGCCACCAGCGAATTCTGTTGAGACGTTCAAGCTCGTTCCTCGATTCTTTCGCGTGACTCTGGAGAAAAAACTACTACAGGAACATCTACCGATTATTGAACTGATTACGCGGCTGTTATGCGGCGTTGAATGACACGAGCAAGGCCGCGAGCGGCGAAATTGATAATCAGCAAAAGCACGATAACGAGAGCAGAGGCACCAGCCGATACCGCATTAGCAGCATTACCAGGGACAACACCCGAACCAAGCGTTTGTACATACCAGATGCGAATAGTAAGGTTATCGGTTGAAATGAACGGATTTAGAGTGAAAACATTGGCTGGATTGGTCGTACCCATTGTAAAAATGAGTGCCGCTGCCTCGCCGATAATTCTACCTGCGGTCAAGATAATCGCCGTCACGATACCTGGAAGAGCCGAAGGCAGCACAACCGTCCGAACCATGCGCCACTTTGTAGCACCTAATGCAAGGCTGCCCTCACGAAAATCGCGTGGTACTGTTGCTAAGGCATCCTCGAAAAGACGCAGTGCCAACGGAAAGTTGAAACACAGCAGCGTAAGCGCACCAGTGAGGCGACTTGTACCGAAACCAAGCAAGCTACCGAATGCCAGGAAGCCGAACAGACCAAGTACGAGCGAGGGCACACCTGCCAGAGTTTCTGAAGCGAAATGAACAGAGGTAACAAAACGCCCCGGACGTGCATACTCCACAAGGTAGATTGCCGCCGCCATAGAGATAGGGATGAGAATGATCTCCGAGAGGACGAGAATGTAGAAGGTGTTGAACAACTCCGCGCCAATACTACCCTCACCACTTGTGCCGTAAAAATCTGGTCGGATGAGGTAGGGAATTCCTTGTATGAGCAGGAGTATAATCACGGCAAGGAAAACGAGGGTTACAATTCCCGATAGCGTCCAGAGAATTACTTGCGCTATATTATTGTTCATATGGAGACGTTGAACGATACGCTCCAAAGTAGCTAGACGCCTCTCGTCTTCGTTACGAAGCGATTCTTGTGAAACTTGTTGCTGCACACTCATTTGTAGACACTCCTACTCGCCAGATAGCGGCTGATGCAGACGAAGATGAATGAGATAACCAGCAACAAAAAGCCGATCATAAAATAGCCATCACGCTCTGGACCAGCAGCTTCAGTAAAGAACAGGACAATGGGTTGAGTCAGGTTGACATTCGGCTGGAAGAAGACAAGCGGGGTAAAAATGTTTAAGGGCAAAGATGTTCCTTTGAGGACCATACTCACCGCCAGTGCCTCACCGATAGCGCGTGCGATACCAAACACAACCGCCGTCGCAAGACCAGTCGTCGCGGCGGGAATGATTGCATTTCGCATCATCTGCCAGCGCGTCGAACCGAGTGCAAGGCTTGCCTCTCGTACACTGTTTGGAACTGCTCGTACCGCGTCAATAGAGATACTGATGACAGTCGGCAAAATCATGATAATCAACACAAGAGTTGCCGTTCCCCAGCCTACACCCGCCGTTGCTGGATTAGGCGTGAGAGGTCCGACCACATTTCCAATAAAAGGAACAAGGATAACAAGTGCCAGGAAGCCGATGACAACAGATGGCATGCCGGTAAAGATTTCCAGTAGGGGACGAAGTATGCTTTCTAACCATCGGGGTGTAACCTCTGACATGAAGAGAGCCATCCCAAATGCAAGGGGTGTGACAATGATAATTGCTAGAAGCGTGGTAACAACCGATCCCAGAATGAAGCCGAGCGTTCCATAGCTTGGATTACCATTTTCACCATTTGGATCCCAAACAGTACTACTCAAGAAGTTACGCGCCTGTGGCACTTCACCAAATAAACGGAAACCTTGATAACCGACGAAAACAAAGACACCGATAATGATCGCGACAATGAGAAGAGCACAAATAAAGAAAACAACATGCGCGGTCCGATCAGCAAGACGCGCCCGTTGTACTCTCTGCTGTGCCTGCGTTTGTACCTGTTGTACTTGCGCCATTGCACACTCCTTTCTTCTAACTCCCTCTGTTGCTTCCGACCTCTGGAATGTTTTTCCAGAGGTCGTTGCAGTTCATCTGTAGATGAGTGTTTTCGCTCAGGACTTTGGCTGTTTTGCCGCGATTGCCGTAGAACTCAATGTTGAGATGTCGATGAAACCAAGCGTTTTAGCAGACGCCTTTGCAGAAGAGCTTTGCATATAGTCGATCAACGCCTGAGCAAGACCAGTGGCATTGCCTTTGGTATACATGTGTTCGATGTTCCAGAACTTGTAGGTGTTGCTCTGCACATTGGCTGGCGTGTCCTGCACACCGTCAATAGAGATTGCGGTCAAGTTATTCGCTTGTACTGCGCTGGTGGCAACATACGAGATGGCACCTGCTGTTTGACCGACAGTCTTCGCAACGTCACCCGTTGTGCTTGCGGTTAGATGTGAAGGACCGGAGACACTCTCTTTAGTACCGAGGATAAACGTCTCGAAGGTGACGCGTGTACCGGAACCCGATGGGCGGCTCACCGCAACGATCTGCAAGTTTGGACCACCCACCTGGCTCCAGTTTGTGGTTTTGCCAGTGTAAATGTCCTTCAACTGTGCCGAGGTTAGATTGGTCACACCAGTTACTTTGCTGTTAATGACAACGGCGAAGTCAACTGAGGTCACTTGGTGATCGACAAGACCAGGATACTTACTGGCAGTTGCGAAAATGTCTGAGAGGCCAACATTAGCATTGCCGCTCGAAACAGCGGTGAGACCTGCGCCGCTACCGGTAAGGGCTGTTGTGATACTGGCACCAGAGCATCTGCTTTGATAATCAGCAGCGACCTTCTTTACTAGAGGTCCGAGTGCGGTTGAACCATTGGTAGAGATTGTGCCTTGAATACAGTTGTAGGTGCCAGGGGTGCCAAGAGTGGTGGGAGTTGATGAATTACCACCACCATTACCACCCGTTGAGGTGCTACCACCACAGGCAGAAATAAGCATCATAATTGCTAGGGCGAGGGCTACGACAGGGGCAATACGCCATTGCTTCGACATGAAATTCTCCTATGAAACTGAACATGAAACGTGAAAAATGATATCCAGCACGAAGAAAATATGTAGTACTTCCACTTTCCAACACTTCCTCATGCGTTATCTTACGTTCATACAGTAACACTCATGCATTAACTATGCTTTATGGATAAGTTAAGGGAGTGTTAAATATTCC
>CAXUGH010000349.1:0-5295 GCA_964250365.1 uncultured Ktedonobacteraceae bacterium | reverse complement strand
ACCGAAGAATCCCACGAAAAATGAACTGTTCAAGGACACAAAAACGGATGTGAGCTTTGCTCACATCCGTTTTTGTGTCCTTGAACCTAAACCACTACCGAACCCCAGCACCCGCGAACTCGCGGACGATGTTGTTGAATTGTGCCGCTTGCTCATCCTGCACCTGGAAACTACTCTTGTCTAGAATGCGCGTCTCGGTGTTTGGGTTGACGCGCTTGAACGCCTCCGATGACTCGGCTGGCGTAAGCAAAGCTTCGCGTCCCCAGACGGCGACGACGGGTACCTTGAGGCGAGCATAGGCTTCGTGTACATCAAGCGACAAGAAGTTGCTGATGAACGAGGCTGCTGCGTAGCGACTGTTGGGCTGATGCGCGGTTGTGTAGATGTACTCAACCAGTTCGTCGGTGATGAGACCGGGATTGTGATAGCCCTGACGGTCGTAGTAGCCGCGAATAGCTGAACGTGATGTCAATAGATTGTAGATGAACTCACCGATAATGGGCACGCGTAGTAGACTCTTAAACGCCGAATACAGAGGTCCGGGCAACGATTCCTGTAACATTGATGGGTTTGGTGCGACGAGTATCAGACGCTCGAACAACTGAGGCTTGCGATAGGCGGCATCAATGACGTAGGCGTTGGTGAGGCCATGCGCCACCACAATCGTCGGCTTGTTGATGACTTCCCTCAGAAAGTCGCTAATCAGATCGACAAACGTCTCAGGTGTGTAGTCGAGGGCGGGATGATCGGAGAGGCCGAAACCGAGCAGGTCGATGACATAGACACGGAACTGTTCCGCCAGCGCATCGACATTCTTGCGCCACTCGTAGGAAGAGGCACCGGGGCCAAAGCCGTGAATGAGCAGCAGAGGCTTGGCGTCGCGTGACCCCTTCACCTCATAGAACATGTCGCCATACTTCCAGGGATAGCGACGCTCCTCACCACGCAGGACGGTATCAAGCTCGCCCGCCATCGACTCCGTTACTTTATTGTAAATAGCAAGTGTGCCAAGTGTGCCACCGATAACGGCACCTGTTGTCACGAATCGTCTCACGAATGCCATAAAGATCACTCCTACATGCTGTTTGTTTTTTCATTATGGGAGTGCTAAGACTCCCCTTATTACTATTCTACATATACGTTAAAATTATACAGGTACATGTTCTTCAATTGAGAAGAAAGATAACCCTGTTCGTAACTATAACATGTCACTCTGCGAAGTGCAAACAATATGCGAGAGGTCATGGCTTCGCGCGTGATATAGTACAGAAGAAATGAAACTTTTCTTTTTCCTAGACGCGAGGACGTATGCAAAATCTCTCAGCATATCTACATATCGCCGATGAGGTACAGACCGCACTACACGAACATCGACCCGTTGTCGCGCTCGAATCAACGGTAATCGCACATGGTCTACCCTATCCCGATAATATTACGATTGCCCAGGCAATGGAGGCAGCGATTCGCCTGGAAGGTGCGGTACCTGCTACCGTCGGCATTGCTAATGGCAAGATTGCGATTGGGCTGACGCAAGAGGAGATTACACGTCTCGGCACGGCACCATCTGTACAGAAGGTGAGTCGGCGCGACCTCGCGGTTACGCTGGCAACACGGCAGTTGGGAGCAACAACGGTAGCGGGTACGATGTTGTGCGCGAGTATGGCAGGTATTCGCTTCTTTGCAACGGGCGGCATCGGCGGCGTTCATCGTGGTGCGGAGACGAGCATGGATATCTCCGCCGACCTGATCGAGTTGAGCAATACACCAATGCTGGTTGTGTGCGCGGGTGCGAAGTCTATTCTCGACCTCGACCTGACACTTGAGTATCTGGAAACACATGGCGTACCCGTTCTCGGCTGGCAGACCGACGAACTACCCGCCTTCTATGTCCATCACAGCGGTCGCCACCTTGCTCACCGTCTCGACGATGTACAAACGTTGGCGAAGACCGCGCGTATCCAGTGGGAATGCGGTCTACGTGGCATCGTCGTTGGCTGTCCCATTCCCGAACAATACGCGATGGAGGCCAGACCGCTCGAAGCCGCAACCGAAGAGGCATTACGCCTCGCCCAGGAGCAGGGTATTCGTGGCTCGGCAACCACCCCTTTCCTGCTCGCACACGTCGCAAGAGTTACATCTGGCGAAAGCGTCGAGGCCAACAAAGCTCTATTGCTGAACAATGCAACGTGGGCTGCACGGTTCGCCAAAGCATATTATGAGAGAGAATAGAAACAGGGCGACGGGGAGACCGCAAAGGTCTCCCTGTTTCTATTCTCTCTCACTGCTCCTTTCTCTGCCTTCAATACGTATTACCAACAGTATATTGAAAAGCGAAGAATTATGAATATAGGAAAATGACGTATTGTTTGCAGAAAGGAAGAGAAGGAAAGGGACTATGAGTAACCTCGGTTCATCCATCGCAAAGGCCGCCATGTTCGCCGGTGGCGCAGTTCTTGGAGCATTCGTCGCGCGGCTATGCGATGAATGGCTTGCTTCGCGCTCTCGAACACAGGCCGATTATGACAAAACGCGCTACGAACAGGGATTAAGCGCAGTAGTGCTACCGCCAGTCGCACCGCCACAGGCACCTTATCAAGCACCAAATGTAGACGACTCTCAGCAGTACAATGAGTTCGAGTAGAAGGGATTGCTAGACGCATGCCAACGACAATGACACCTAGCGAGCGTGTTCATGCCGCAGTAAATGGAGAACAAGTAGATCGTGTTCCTTTCTGCTTCTGGCATCACTTCAAGCCAGAGGGGTCGGGCGAGAAACAGGCCGCCTTAACGATGGAGTTTTTTCGCCAGAAGTTTGATCTCGACATCGTGAAAATCATGCCCGACCTGCCCTACCCTCGCCCTGACGAGCCGTTTGTGGAGGCAGAACAGGTGCGAATGGTACCCAAACTCGGCCTCGATACGCCTACTTTTCAGCAGCAACTGCTATGTATTCGCACGCTTCGTTCTCAGCTTGGATCCGATTTTCCGCTCATTGCAACACACTTCAGTCCATTGACTGAACTTTTTTATATGATGGGGGGCAAAGAGCGAGCTATCGAGCAGTTACGCAAACACCCCGAACCTATTCTGGAAGGTTTGGGCACGATAGCCTCGAATATGAGCCATCTGTTTAGAGCTTCGCTTGAAGCTGGTGCAAGCGGCATTTTCTTTTCCTGCATGGGCGCGACAAACGCCGACCTGACACGCGACGAATACACTGAATTCGCACGCCCCTACGACTTACAAGCATTGGAAGGGGCGCAGGGCGGCTGGCTCAACATTGTTCATATTCATGCCGCACCCGATCAAGAGGGCGACGAAATCTACTTTGAAGATTTCCTGAACTATCCCGTCTCGGTCTTTAGTTGGAGTGATCGCCTCACAGGTCCAAGTCTGAGCGAGGCGGCGACTATGACCAATAAATGCCTTATGGGTGGTCTCTCTGAACGCGGCCCCTTAACGCACGGGGGCGAGGCCGAGATCGATAACGAGATTATGGCTGCCGTCACGCAAACCAAAGGACACCATCTCATTCTCGCCAACGGTTGCTCCATTCCCGACGACACGCCCGAAGAGTGGCTCTACGTTGCACGTCGCCTTGTTGATAATCTCCGCTGACGCAAAGGTGATCCTGCTGGCAAACCCTTTTTGCGAACGTACTGTGACGAAAAACAAGCTTCATAGGAGCTTAACGAGAGAGTTTGCCAGCAGGATCACCTTTGCGTCAGAGCCACCCCCGGTAAAAAGTCTTGACAGGGGGTTTTTTATCTCGTATACTATCATTAACCATTGGTAAATAAATAAACAAAGGCAGAAATGTGGTAACGAAACAGAGGCGTGAACGTGAACGTGCAGAGTTACGCCAGCAAATTTTGCTGGCGGCACGCGAGATAGCGAGTCAGGAAGGATGGCAGGCTGTCACCGTCCGCAAGGTAGCAGAGCGTATTGAATACAGCCACGCAGCTATCTATGCCTACTTTGACAATAAAAAAGCTATTCTTTTTGCGCTTTTGATCGAGGGTTTCGCGCTTTTGCGAGACGAGTTGCGAAGGGCACAAAGTGTTCCTGGTACACCAGAAGATTTGTTACAGCGCATCGCATTGGCATACTGGAACTTCGCGCACGCACACCCTGAGTTGTACCAGGTGATGCATGGCCTGGATGGTGTTCCCTTCGGAACGGCTCAGACACCAACTGAGGCGCGAGAATCCTTTACCCAGCTACGAGAGGCCGTCGTACATGTCCTTGAACAGTCTGCCGATCTTTCGCATATCGATGTGAATCGTGAAGTTGATATGTTCTGGGCTGCGCTGCATGGTCTCGTCTCGCTTTCTATGGCTGGACGATTGGCTGGTGATACGCAACGAGCGACGGAACTGGTTGTTTCCACCAGCAAGCGCTTCTCAGCAGCTTGGCGTGCGAAGTTTCAGTGACGACTTTTTTGCCCGTTATTTACCATTAGTCAATAAGTATCCAATGGTTATTTTTAGAAGAGAAATAGAAAATGTCAGTGCTTATGCATTTCGCACACAGAGAATTTGAAAGGAAGAGACGATGACGACAAGACCAAGAGCTGATGAATCCCGCACGGTGGCTATCGCAGGCGCTAACGGCATGGTCGGGCACCACTTGGTGGAGGCACTGCACGCTTCAGGGGATCGGGTCATTGCGCTGGTGCGCCAGCCTTCGGCACATCACTTCCCATCTGCTGTAGAGGCTCGGAGATGGCAGGCCAGTGATCCAGTAGCTCCAGTCGATGGGGCCGACGCGGTGGTCAATCTGGTGGGCGATCCCATCTTTGCCAAGCCCTGGAGTCAGGCACGCAAGCAGGAACTCATCCAAACACGGCTGCTTGCGACCCGCTCGCTCGTGGAGGGCATCCGCAAGATCGGAGGAGAAGGATGCACCTTCATTTCTACCACTGCCGTCGAGTACGCGGGCGATACTGGAGATCGACAGATCGATGAGAAGGCAGTTCCTGGGACTGGAGGCTTCCTTACAGAAATGGCCCAGCTGTGGGAAGCCGAAGCGCAGCGCGTGCGCGAAACTGGTGCCCGGCTGGTGTTGCTGCGCCAGAGCTTGGTGCTGGGGCGAGAAGGAGGAACGTTAGCTTCCCTGCTCCCCGTGTATCGCAACGGCTTTGGCGGCACGTATGGTCCTGGGGGACAATGGTTCTCCTGGATTCATATTAATGATGCCGCTCGCTTGATCCTACACGCCTTAGATCAGCAAACCATTACAGGCCCATTCATCAGTGCCAGTCCCAATCCTGTTACCAGTCGCGAGTTCGCCAAA
>CAXUGH010000348.1:0-5328 GCA_964250365.1 uncultured Ktedonobacteraceae bacterium | reverse complement strand
TTATCGCTGCTTCGATGTCTTCATCCTCATAAACGATTCTTTTTGCTACTGATAAAACGTCTTGCACGCCTTTTCTGTCGCTACTACTTAGTTCTGATAATACGAACTGCTTATATATTTGCAGGAAGTAGTTCTCGAAGCCTAGTGTGCGTTCGCAAATGTTTCTTAGGATGCTGCGCTCTTCATGCTTTTCGGGGATGAGATAGTTCCATTTGCCGCGACAGAGTTCATAGATATCCTGCAATAGTTGACCCCATTCGTCGGAAAAACAGGCTTGGTAGAGTTTGTGGCACTCGCTTTTGCTTGCGACGTATTTTCCGGCTTGAAAGGCGAGAATTGCGGTTGCAGACCAACCGACGAGGCGGATGAGGTCGCGTGTGCAGGGCACTTCTTGCCCATTGGAGAGACGTAGAAGACGTGTGATGTAGCCGTAAAATTCGTCTTGTGGGTCGGGATATGTGAGGGGGTAGCGAAGAATTGGAGACCGATGACAGATATGAACGGTACGCCATAGTGAGCTGTGCATACGGTCACGCGTCCACTCGGCAAGGGGTACAAGCTGTAACGAGTCACGTATATCCTCTCCATATATCAGCGTGCTACCGAATTTGAGTGTGGGTGAGACGCCAGCAGTTAGAAGACTCTGTTCATCTACAAATTCGATGTCGAGTTCGAGGGAACAGGTAGTGCTTTGTTGGTTTGCTAGCTCTTCGGCTTGTTGTTGCTCGTCGTCTTCAAACTTATGCTTGAAGATGAGCATAACGTCGAGATCGCTGCTAGCGACGTTAGTAGAGTTGGCGTAGCTACCCTCTATGTAGTAAGCGCGAATACGTGTTGGGAAAGTGGCCTCGAATACTTCTATTACTTGTTGTAGCATTCTGTCGGCAAGTATATTATGTGCTGAATTTACGAGTTGAACCATGCTAATGCTCTTTCCATCTTGTTTACGAAAAGCTTATCATAGGAGTAAAGTTGATATATTCCCCTTTGCACTTTTGGAGTGGTGAATCATGAAGAAAGCAAGAACTTTCACCGAAGATGGGCACTATCTTATCGTCAACGGGCGACGCTGGCGCACAACGGACCCGCGTCTTGACGAGGCAACACGGCAAAGGCTCGTGAACGATTTGATGCAAGCGAGACGTGATATCGCACGCGCTCACCGCATACAAGATGCGACGTTGGAAGCCGAGGCTCGTCAACGTGTTCATCGCGCCAAAGTTGCACTCGGAGAGCGTGGAACGCCCTGGTGGGAGCGTCCTGTGCCTGGAATCGATCCTGCGGAGACTTAGATGTGAATAGGGTTTCACTCATTTTCCTTCTCTTCTGGCAATGGCGGAGGCCGTAGCGGAACGGGTGTGGATTGGATAATTGTGGTGGTGGTTGAGCCATACAAGAGGAAGCTATCAAGGAGCCGATCAAGCTGGTCGATAGAGGGAATATGCACCTTGAGGACAAAGCAATCCTCGCCTGTGACGCGATGGCATTCCACGACCTCTGGAATCTGTTGTGCAAGTTCGGCGATGCGAGGAAGTTGTCCTGAATTTGGACGAATACGCACGTAGGCTGCGATGGGTAGTCCAAGCGCAACTGGGTCTAAATCTAACGAATAACCGCGAATTACTCTCGCCTCCTCCAAACGGCGAACGCGCTCAGTGACAGCAGGTGAGGACATGCCTATCCTTCGGCCTAATTCGGACATAGTAAGTCGAGGGTCGTGTTGCAGTTCTTTCAATATGCGAATATTCAATGAGTCAATTTCCTTGCTCACGGAGGAATAAGTAAACAAGTGTTTTTGCTTTAATTCTTTATCCATATCTTACTCTATACCTTAACATTGCCATGTACTACTCTCGATTCTCATTGTACCATACAGGTAAATGTTCGGGAGAGAAAGTCATGGTTTCTTTAAGAAAAGCAAGTATTACTGATAGAGTACCGCCACAGGCATTTTTTCTGGTGAGTGCAGTCTTTCACTACCTAGGACCAGCCTTCGCAGTTCTGCTTTTTGCTCATGTATCTGTGCTAGGGGTAGCATGGTTGCGTATCGCAAGCGCGGCGGTCGTCTTCGCGGCATGGCGTAGACCTTGGCGCATGTTTCTTGCTTCATCGTGGTCAAAGCGACGTATTTTGCTCGCGCTTGGTGTCGTGCTCGGTTTGATGAACTCTTGCTTCTATCTAGCGATTGCGCGTATTCCGCTTGGGACGGTGGGGGCGATTGAGTTTATTGGACCGATTACGTTAGCGGTCTTCGGCGCACGCACACCACGAAATATCGGTGCATTAGTTCTAGCTGCCACAGGCGGTTTTTTGCTGACAGATGCGCGATTGGGAGGACAACCGCTAGGCTTCGTGTTTGCCTTCGCCAACTGTATTCTGTTCATGCTGTACATCATACTTGGGCACCGTATCGCTGAGGACGGCGGAAGTGCTGGCATTGATCGACTTGGCGCGGCTATGCTGGTTGCGCTCATAACCGTTTCACCGATTGGCTTTGTCGATGTGCTTCCTGTGTTCACACAACCAGTTCTCTTGCTTGCGGGTATAGGCGTTGGCATTTGCTCCTCAGTTATTCCATATGTATGCGACCAGTTTGCGATGGCACGTTTACCACAGGCAACGTTTGCACTACTGCTTTCATTATTGCCCGCAACCGCAACAGTTATTGGAGTCGTTGTCCTACGTCAAGTACCATCGTTCGTTGAGATTGCTGGGATTGTGCTTGTGATAGGGGGTGTGGTTCTGCACAAGGAAGCTGATACACAGCCTAGAGATAGTGCGAAGATTGCTAAATGATGCAACTGCTAAGGGACCAGGGCACCCGCAAGGGGAACGCCCCTCCCATATACGAACCCTCTCCACAAGCCAAATCGTCGTATGGGAGGGGCGTTCCCCTTGCGGGTGCCCTGGTTCCCGTTGATCTGTTACGTTCACGCGTATGGGGACACCCTGACAAATCAAGCTTGACTGTGTATTGATTGAGCAACATGGCGTTTCCGCCCTACTACCTGGCTTCCCTCTTCTTGCAAAATGAGCATATCTATCTCGCCTCGTTCGTTGCTGAGAAACGTAATGGTGTCTTCGAGGTCTCCTAGCCGATACACTCTGTCATCTACTTGTAGAAGTTGAAGTGGTGCTTGCGATGGAGCGTGCAAGAAGAGGTTACTTCCAGTTTTGCTAATGGAAAAAAGTAGGTTTGGTCGGATTACATATTCTCCCACATACTCATCTTCGTGAGAGTTATCTTTTACTTTTGAAGGCTTATTTTCGGATTGTAAAGTAGGCCATTCATAAACCTTAGCGATGACATGTTCCAATTTGTCTATGACTCTCCATCCTTCATCGGAGTTGGTCATAAGAACACAGCCTTGTCCTTGATGTGAAAGCGAAATCCAATCGCAATTGAAGCCTGTATTGTCGCCAGAATGCCCAAAACGCGCTTGCTTGCCTGTTCCTTGAAGAAATACGCCAAGTCCGATATCTCCAATATCTCCAGCACCGCATTGTGGCGTTAAAAGTTCGTTGAGCATCTGTAGAGAGAGCAACTGTCCCGCTTTTCCTGCTTGTGTCAATTGCAGGTCAAGCGCAAAACGTGCAAAATCAGATGGCGTTGTCCAAAGACCTGCCGCAGCCATCTCTGGATAAATGTGCCATTTCCCTGGAACGGGTTTGCCTTCTACACGATGCCCTGTGGCTGCATGCTGCTCCTTTTCCGCAGATAGCGGCTGTTCATAAGTACTCTGATGCATTTCAAGGAGATCAAAGATCAGTTCGCGCATCAGTTCGGGAAAAGGTTTCTTCATGACATCCATCAGAACTTGTTGCACGACACAGTATCCCCCTCCTGAGTAGCGAAAGCGTATTCCAGGAAGAGTGATGACTCGAACGCCAGGAGTATTGCTTGGTTGCTTCTCATCTAATATCTCATGTAACGTTGGGATGTCTTGGTCGCGGTGATAGCCGGGGTACCACGCGGGAGATGTTCCTGCTGTATGACTCAACAATTGACGAAGCGTTACATGTGGCTGCCAGGAGCGTTGAGGCCGAAGTTTCCAGGAGGCAAGAAAAGTGTTAATATCGGCATCTAGGTCGAGTCTTCCCTGTTCAACCAAACGAAGCGCGGCTACAGCAGTCACTGCCTTGCTCATGGAACACGCTTGAAAGAGAGTCTGAGTATCAATACTCTCAGGTTGACCGCTCTCACGAAATCCATAGCCAGATGCCCACTCGATCTGATAATCGTTGATGACAGCAATACTCACGGCTGGAATATGCCTCTTCTCAAGATAATCGAGAAGAGGGTGACTTCCATTCGTTGCCGATGTCAATAGCGCTTCGACTTGTGTTTTTCGTTGTAAGGTCATGATGGACTCCATTGTTGTGCATTCAAGGGCGGAATAATTAAGCTCCTACTTCCTTTTGCTCAGAGACCGGTCATTCGTTCGAGCTGTTCGGGATACCGATCCCCTTGTACCGTGATTTTTGAAATGGCACTTTTGATCTCCTGCAGATCGTCGGGCGAGAGATTGACGGCAAGTGCGCCGATATTCTCATCCAGACGCTCGATCTTGCGGGAGCCAGGTATGGGAACGATCCACGGCTTTTGAGCGAGCAGCCAGGCGAGTGCGATCTGAGCCGATGTTGCTCCCTTCTGTTCTCCGATCCTGGCAAGCAGATCAATGACCGCTCGGTTTGCTTTCCGCGCCTCTGGCGTATAGCGAGGAAGGCGGCTGCGAATATCAACACTGGCGAAGGTCGTGTTTTCGTCGATCTTTCCCGTGAGATAGCCCCTGCCTAGAGGACTATAAGGAACGAAGCCGATACAAAGTTCCTCGAATGCAGGTAGCACCTGTTCCTCAACGGTTCTCCACCACAGCGAGTATTCGCTCTGGACTGCCGTAACTGGCTGAACCACATGAGCGCGACGGATGGTTTGCGCTCCTGCTTCCGAAAGTCCGAAGTGTTTCACCTTCCCTTCCTCAATCAATTCCTTCACCGCACCCGCCACATCCTCGATGGGAACGTTCGGGTCAACGCGGTGCTGATAGAGCAGATCGATGGCCTCGACCCTGAGCCGCTTGAGTGAACTCTCGGTCATCTGTTTGATGTGTTCAGGCCGACTATCCACGCCCATGTTCTCTCCATTGGGACCAAATTTGTACCCAAATTTGGTGGCGATCACCACCTGCTCACGGATGGGAGCAAGTGCTTCACCCACCAGTTCTTCATTAGTGAACGGGCCGTAGACCTGGGCAGTGTCGAAAAAGGTAATACCGCGTTCGACTGCCGACCGGATCAGTGCGATCATCTCCTGCTTGTCGGGAATCG
>CAXUGH010000347.1:0-5362 GCA_964250365.1 uncultured Ktedonobacteraceae bacterium | reverse complement strand
GGGTGGTAGTGCGAACGTACCACAGTCCTGCGGAGATGGAGAGTATGATTCTTCCCGCCGTTCCCGATGTCTCGCTGGTGATGATCACGCAAGGTGCTATGCAGTTCGAGAGCAGATATCTCGGAGAGAGCTGGGAAACGCTCCATACAAATGCAGGGGACTGGTTTTTAACACCCGGAGGCGGAGCGCCCTACGAACTACGCTGGCGCAAGACCTCTGTGGAGGACCCATACATTCTCAACCTGCATGTGGATACCACCTTGCTCCGTCATGTGGCAGAACAACTTGCTGATCATCTTCCCACGCGCATCGAATTGGCGGATCGCGCAGGTTTTCAGGACCCTCTGCTTGCCCAAATGGGGTTCGCATTGCAACGGGAACTGCTCGTCCCAACCTCGGTGGGCAAACTCTATGCTGAAACTGCAGCGCAGATGCTTGCGGTCCACCTGTTGCGGCACTATCTAACCACCAATCTCTCCATCCGAGATGTTTCTCACAGACTCTCTCGCCAGCAACTCAAGCAGACGATTGAGTATATTGTCGCCTACCTCGACCAGGATCTCTCCCTCAATGCTCTTGCCCAGCAGCTTGGCTTCAGCCCCTATCACTTTGCTCGCCTCTTTCGAGAGACCACCGGAGAAAGTCCGCATCAATTTGTCGTGAGCAAACGCATCGAGGCAGCACAACAACTGCTGAAAAAACCTGATCTCCCCCTGGCTCAGATTGCCTCAACGGTTGGGTTTCCAAACCAGAGCCACTTCTCCAAAGTCTTCAAACAGCGACGAGGCGTCACCCCCGCCCAATATCGACAAGAGCAAGTTTAGAACAAACAAGAGCAAGAATACGCAAGAAGGTCTCCCTGTTTTCTCGTATCATGGATGTAGTCGATATGTATATCGACCTGACAGGGATCAATGTGCCTGTCCAATGGGAAAGATGTGTGGACAACTTTCACAAAAACGGCGCAGGCAAAGAGTACATGTGTCTTCCCAACCAGAACATGCTCACACAATGTACCAATGATTCTTGCGCTTGCTCGTTAGAAGCAGACGTATTACAAATCAGTTATTAAGGAGAAGTTTATGACGCAACATTCCCCCTTCCCACAGGAACTTGAGAGCGCGATGCGCCTTTTGTTGGATGAGAACGCCATTTTAACGCTGTTAGCTCGCTTCGATGACGTTGTTATCCGCCAGGATATGGAGACCTTCCGTCAGCTTTGGGCAGAGGACGGCATATGGGAAATCGGTCAGTTTAATCCAACGCAGGCGAAAGATGTGTACTCTATACAAGCTCATGGCGTAGACCAAATTGTGGCGTTGCTACAACAGTTCAACACTACGAATGAATTTTTCTTTCGCACGACCCTCCGAGGAGTGATTACGTTGAATGGAGACCGAGCGTCTGTCAGAACGCCTACAACGGAGTATGCTCGCAGGCATGATGGACATGGCTACAATAATGTTGGTCTCTATCAAGATGAGCTTGAGCGTAGAAATGGAAATTGGTTATTCGTAACGAGACGCTACTATTATGTGTGGGTGGACAGTTCCTCTGCAATCGCCGGAAGCGCAGTCCCACTACCAAGAACATTTACTGATCAATGAGCTAGTGCCTTTTGATAGGAGAGGTAGCAAGAATAGCAGATAGAGATCAAGGAGATAGGTATATGTCCGAAAAGAAATTGGCTCTTATTACCGGTGCGAATAAAGGGATTGGGTTTGAAACAGCTAGGCGGCTAGGGCAACAGGGAATCCATGTCATCATCGGGACCCGCGATATAGCGAGAGGGAAAGAGGCGGTACGAAAACTGGTAGCACTCTCTGTTGAAGCCACGTTTGTACAACTCGATGTTACGGACGAGCAGAGCATTGCGCGAGCAGCTCAAACTCTAGCGGAGACGTTTGGGAGGCTCGATATCCTTATTAATAACGCAGGCATAAGTGGGGGCAAGCCGAATCCACCGAGTGAGACGGACATGGCAACCATGAGGGACATCTACGATACCAATGTGTTCGGCGTCGTGGCAGTTACCGAAACTATGTTGCCCTTGCTACGCAAATCCTCGGCTGGCAGAATCGTGAATGTTTCGAGCGGGCTGGGTTCGATTACGCTGGACAGTGATAGGAACCACTTCTACCATCAGGTCAAAAATATGCCATATCAATCATCGAAAGCAGCAGTCAATATGATTACCGTGGAATTTGCCAAAGAACTGGCGCAGACTCCCATCAAAGTCAATGCTGCTGACCCCGGCTATACCGACACGGATTTCAATAACCACACAGGTCCTCAAACCGTTGAGCAGGCGGCGACGGTCATCGTACATCTGGCGACGCTGGGCGAAGATGGCCCGACGGGAACCTTTCGGGATGAAAACGGCAATGTCCCCTGGTAAATTGTTTACAAGAATTGCTCCTTAGATAGAAAGAAGAAAGAGAAAGGAGGCATTCCAGCCTCGTGTAGAGTTGGATGCCAGTCATTACTAAGCATCTTAACTCGTTAGGTCTGACAAGTAGCTGTTTTGGCTACCACTATTAGAATTCGGCCTTCTCGCTTCTCGCATCAGTACGCATACGCTCCCATTTGGCATCTGGTAGGACTGACTTTTCTAAGTGGGTGCGTATGAGTTCTGTACTTACTTCCCACGAAGCGTGGTATGCAGAGCTGCAAGCGTGATCATAGGGTTGTCTCCACCACTTCATCATTCCATATCCTGCACATGCGGCAACCCCAACACATCCTGCACTCCTGGCGTTATCAGTCGCCAAAACAGGTCGCCCATCTCCTCTGCTGATGGCACAAGTTGAGAGTCGAGCCACCATGTGATCAATGCCATTAGTGAGCCTGCGGCATGGGTAGAGAGCAATTCAGGCTCGATAAGGGCTGTACCTCTCTCAAGAAGAGGGATAATAACATATTTTTGTATCAATGTTGCAAGATATCCTCTCATATCAATAGCAATAATTGGTGGACCATCTTTCCCCAACAGTACGTGATACAATTCGTGATGTTGCGCGACATGTTGAAATGCCCGAATACTAAGCGTCTTGTACGTCGAAGGCGAGTCGCTACGCGTCTCTACATCCTGCATCAGCTCGTTGGCAAGTTGCTTCAAACTCTCCGTAAGCAGAGCCTCTTTATCTTTATAATGCAGATAAAATGTTGCACGTCCCACATTGGCACGCTCGGTAATATCTTGTACGGTAATTGCGTCGTATCCCTTTTCGACAATCAATGCGAAGAGTGCCTCACTCAACATCTGGCGCGTTCTCTGGATACGACGGTCTACCTCGCGTTTCTCACGCATGATTCTTGCTCCCCTGGTTACTCATTACGCGCACATTGCTTCGCTCGTGCGCGGACGCGATAAATCGGTCCCTACCATTTCTTCGCAATTTGCGGACACATCATTATTAGACAAAACGTATGCGAGTGTCTGTGTTCGTCCTCTTGCCTCAAAACATCACCAAAAAACCTTGTTTTTCCTTGACTCTACGGAATAGCTCCCCATACCTTGCACAACGGCAGATCGGCGATGTCATCTATGGCTTTGTCCGTGATACCAAATCGTCCTTCCGCTTGCCGGAGAACGTTGCAACACCGCTCATTCTAGTAGGTCCCGGTACTGGCGTTGCTCCTTATCGCGGCTTCTTGCAGGAACGCGCCGCGCAAAAAACTCAGGATACGCAGATAGGTAGGTCGCTGCTATTCTTTGGGTGCCGTCACCCACAACAAGACTTTCTCTACCAGCAGGAGTTTGAAGCGTTTGTCGAGCAAGGCATCACAGAGCTATCCGTTGCGTTCTCACGCGAAAATCCGCAGCAAAAGGTCTATGTGCAAGACAAAATCAGGGAGCAGCAAGAGAAGGTCTGGCAACTGCTTCAAGATGGCGCAAGTGTCTATGTCTGTGGTGATGCCAGCAAGATGGCACCGGATGTGAGAAGAACGTTTGCATCCATTTATCAAGAAAAGATGGGAGCAACCATACAGGAAGCAGAGCAATGGTTGAACACACTGACCAGTGAGAAACGCTACCTCGTGGATGTGTGGGGAAACTACTATTAACATTGAGCATGTATTGTAGATATCCTGTTAAGATGAGGGGCAAATTCGCTAGCGAATTTGCCCCTCATCTTGCTTGTAGAAACGGTTGAAAGCATTTGACGTTACACATTTTATATGGTATAATTAGAACAAGATTTCAATGTACTTTTTACACTAAGTAGGGACCGATTTATCGCGTCCTCGTGGTAATCAACCACCGAAAGGACGCGATAAATCGGTCCCTACAATAATTCTTCGTAGTTTCTAAACATTTCATGTAAAGATATAGACCAATGGTTCCGTGAAGGGAAAGGGGTTGTCGCGCATGAGTATTCTGCAGCTTACCCAAACTATTCATCTTGTCCCCTCGGCACAAAGTCATCCGGTGCGGCGTCCCATACAACAGCAACAGCTACCAGGAATGGAGCTAGCGGAGGTTGAAGAGCCAGTACAGGTGACGAATCGCCAGATTGCCGAGGTGCTTTCTAAAATTGCCGACCTCTTAGACTATCAAAATGGTAATCCGTATCGTATTCAGGCTTATCGTAACGCGGCACGCGGCGTACTGGACTTATCAGAGCCAGCCTCCGACATTATTCAGCGTGGCGAGCAACTACCTGTGCCAGGGCTTGGCTACCGCCTACGCACACGTATCGCGGAACTGGTGGATGGTGGCACCATGACCTTCCACGATGGCATCTTCCTACAGTCGCTACCAGAAGATGTACGCTCTCTGATGGAGATCGAACATATCGGTCCCATCACCGCGATTCGCCTACACGAAGAGCTAGGTATTGATACAATTGAGAAACTGTGGAGCGCAGTTCAGCAGCATCGCATTCGTACTCTCCCCGGCTTCGGAGTTCGTAGCGAGGAGCGTATTCGACAAGGGCTAGAGCCTTTTATTAAGAGGAATGAGCATCCGACGATGGCAAATGTAGCGTAAAGCCACGAAGCTACAAGTGCAAATTTTTCTCAAAAATTAGCGGAGAGCCTTTGCTCTCCGCTAATTTTTGAGAAAAATTTGCACCATCTCCATGTATGATAAAATGGATATACTAACATAGTCTACATATCATCTTTTCCGTGATACTTCATCCAGCAGGAGGCTTCTATGTCCGACACTCAAGAATATTTTAATCTTCCAGGTCCAAAGTCGCAGGAGTTGCTGGCACGGCGTCAACAGGCGGTGCCGCGCGGCTTGAGTTCGACGATGAACGTGTTTGCCGCGAAGGCGGATGGGGCGATTATTGAGGATGTAGATGGCAACCGCTTTATTGATTTCGCGGGCGGTATTGGTGTGATGAATGTCGGG
>CAXUGH010000346.1:0-5381 GCA_964250365.1 uncultured Ktedonobacteraceae bacterium | reverse complement strand
GAGAATTACAATTCAGGCAATCAGCCGATTGGTCACGAGCAGGCGGAGCAGTTGAAACAACAGGCCGAGGGGAAAATCGACGCGACTATTGATCAGTTCGCGCAAAAAATTCCTGGCGGCACGCAGTTTAGCCAGCAGGCGAAAGATGCGGCGGGCAATGCCCTCGATGCGCTTGAGCAGCAGGCAGAGGCGCAAGCTGGTAATCTGCTGAATAATGCAGGTAATACGATTGGTGGCCTCTTTGGTCATCATAACGAGCAAAACAAGCAATAGAATACAACATTCATCTTGACTTGCGCTTCTCACCGCAGGTGAGAAGCGCAAGTGAAGATGAATGTTGTATCAAGAAACTTTTTGATGTGAGAGAGTAATGGCAGAGACACGACAGGAATTTCCGATAGAGACGCAGTTGCGTAAGGACGTTCAGGACGCGCAACGGGCGCATAATCAACTGAAGTTAGATACACTACGCATGGCACTTGGAGCCATCCACAACCTAGAGATTGCACGCACGGACCGCAAAAATCCAGAGTATGGAAAGCCTTTGACCGAGGAAGATTGTATGCGCGTGCTTGAGCAAGAGGTCAAGAAGCGCAATCAGGCTATCGCGCTCTACAAGCAGGGCAATCGCCCCGAACTTGCCGCGAAAGAGCAGCAAGAGCTAGACATTCTACAGACTTACCTGAGCGCATCGCAGATGAGCGACGACGATATCCGTGATATCGTGCATCGTTTGATTGATGAGAACGGGCAAGAGTTTCGGCGCGTCATGCCTCTTGCCGCGAAAGAGACAAAAGGCAGAGCCGACGGCTCACGCGTACAGCGCATCGTCAAAGAAATGACTCAATAAAAAGGAAAAAGCAGAGCAGCACATCCTGGACGCGTCCAGGATGTGCTGCTCTGCTTTTTCCTTTTTATGAAGACTAAGCCGTAACAGCAGGAGATGCTTCATTAGTCTGTGGTGCAGCCTCGGCTTGGGCTTGGCGTGGGCGTCCTGGTAGTGCTAGAGCCAGGACAGCGGCGATGATAGCTAGCCAGAACGTGACGAAGTAGGCGTCGTTGATGCTGGCGACAAAGTTCAAAGGGAACTGGTGCGCCATAATCTGCCCAATGGCTTTCCCCACAGCCGCTTTCTGGGCTGCGGCAGGTGGAAGTCCCTGTTGCTGTAGACTCTGGACGAAGCCCTGCACTAACTGTAGAAACTGCTTGCCCAAGCTTGTCGCAGGATTTCTTATATCGCTTGTCGTCTGATTGGTACGCATAGTGAGTTGCGCCGTGACAATCGTGCCAAGAATGGCGACGCCAAACGATTGAAACACGGTACGCGTCGCCGTCAAGAGCGAACTGGCACGCGGCAACTGTGCGGGCTTGAGGCCGGATAGTCCAACCGTCAGAGTGGTTTGCAGAACAAGACCAAGCGCGATACCTCGCACAAAGATGATCGCCATGAGCGTTAGGAACGGTGTGTCAATGGCAATATGTGCAAGGTACCATGTGTTGAGCGCGAGCAAGAGGCTACCTGTGACAACCAGCCAGCGACCACCGATACGGTTGTACAACCCTCCCGCGATTGGCGTGACGATACCGGCAGCAATAGCGAGCGGCAAGACGAGCAAGCCAGCTTGCAATGGCGTTTGACCACGTAACGTTTGCAGGTAGATTGGCAACAGGAATTCCGCGCCAAAGAGGGCGACGCTACTCACCCAGCTTGCGATATTGGCGATGGCGAACGAGCGTTTGGCGAAGAGGCGCAGATCGAGCAATGGATTCTTGACGACCAACTCAACAACTATGAGTGCCAGCAACGCAACAATACCTATCGTCAATAGCGTGACGATACGCGCCGATCCCCAACCCTCGCTGCTGCCACGCTGAATTGCGTAGAGCAATGTGCCGAAGCCGATAGTCGAGAGAATGACGCCAGGAATGTCGAGCCGTGCCGAGGTGCCACGTTTATTTTCTTTGAGCCACAGATAGCCCAGCACGATACCCGCGATACCAATAGGAATATTGACGAGGAAGATGTAGTGCCAGCTTAGGTATTGCACAAAGTAGCCTCCGAGGACGGGACCGCTCGCAGGAGCTACGACTAGCGGAATGCCATAGACGCCAAAGGCAAGGCCACGTTCTTTCTCAGAAAATGCGCCGAAGAGTAGCGAGATGCCCAAAGGTCCCAGCATACCACCGCAAAAGCCCTGCAAGGCACGAAATGCAATCAAGAAGGTCAAGTTGGGCGCAAGGGCACAGGCAAGCGAACCTATCACAAACGCTGCTAGCGATAGCAGATACATACGCTTGATGCCAAAACGCTCCGAGAGATAGCCCGACAACGGTGTAATGATACCCAAAGCGAGAATGTAGGCCGTCAACACGCCATCCACCTGATCGACAGAGGCAGGATGTCCCGTTGTACCGAACACTCGCTGAAAGGTTGGTACCGCGACATTGACCGCCGTCGAATCGAGAATGAACATGAATGTACCGAATATTACCGAGAACAGGACGCGCCATTTGTAGTTCTTGTCGCTACTCTCCTGTGCAGGGGGCGTCGATGCACGAGTATCGGTACTTTGTGAAGGTGTCTCCATAGCAAAAACTCCTTTATAAATACTTATCAAATGATAAGCCTCAAGCAAAAAAAAGAACACATGCTAATCGTTTTCGTAAAATTCATTTTGATGTGCCACTCATCGCCGTAGGCGATGAGTGGCACATCAAAATGAATTTTATACCGCTAAACCATGCAGCAACATGCGTACTATAACCTCTTCTGCATGCTCTCTCTCTGGTATATCACGTTGAAGCGAACCAGAATGTTGCACTGGTCGAATCAAATATTGTGACAGCATATTCAAGAAAAAGTACGTTGCCATTGTCGCGCTCACGCCGCTTTGCTGCTGCTTGAGCAGAATACCACGTTGTATACCCTCTTCAAATAACGCGCGGACAGGCGCAATCATGCCTGTTTGAAACGCGGTATCCAGAACCGTTCGTGCGTCTACGGACAACTCCTGGCGAATATCGTGTATCATCTGCGTATGGTCATGTTGTGCATTGCTCAGCAGGTAACGCACAACCCGTTTCAGGCGTTCCTCGACGCTCTCATCACGCCGCACAATCCGCTCTAAGGCAACCTGTGACTGCGCCAGACTCTCCTTCATCACCGCGACATACAGGTCTTGCTTATCAGAGAAATGATGATAGAGGGCAGGTTGAGTCAAGCCGCATGCATCGGCAATCTGGCGCGTCGAGACCGCGCGATACCCCTGCTCCATAAAGAGTTGTTGGGCAGTGCGTAGAATCGTACTGCGCGTCTCCTCCTCATGAGCAACATGTCTGCGTTGACCTCGTGGCATTTCCTGTATCCTCTGCTTTTTTATTTATCACTTGATAAGTAGTATACTCTGAGAAATGGAGAATGTCAAGGTTATTGTTGTGCCAATATGTGCCTTTAGAGAAAATGTATCGTTGTATAGATATGTTGATAGAATCCCATAATTTCGACGGCGCATGAGAGGCACGATGCACAAAAAATATTTACGATACAGTATTATATTATGCTGCCTACTCTTCTCAATAAGCGCGTGTACCTCATCCTCTACACCGTCAACGAGGCATGCCTCTCCAAGCGCGACGCCATCTATTCAGCATGCAACGCCCACGTCCACACCCATTACTGATGCTGATATCGTAGCGCGGATGGTCAAGGGAATGACGCTCGATCAAAAGCTGGGGCAGATGGTGATTGTCGAGTTCTATGGTTCTACACTCAACAATGACTTGACGCAAATGGTGCAAACCAATCGAGTAAGTGGTGTGTTGATCGAGAACAAAAACGGCAATGCTCAAACTGCTCCGCAACTTAGTGCGCTCAACAAAGCGATGCAAGCGCAAGCACATATTCCTCTCTTTATCAGCACCGACTACGAGGGCGGCGTGGTCAACGAGCTACGCCAGATTACAGGCGAGCGTCCCTCGAATGCAACCATTGGAGCATCGAACAATCCCCAAACGGCGTATAATGCAGGGAGTGGTGCCGCACACGATTTGACGGAGCTTGGCCTCAACGTCAACTTCATGCCCATTGTCGATATCCTGACGAACCCGAACAATCCGGGCTTACCACAACGCTCATTCGGCAATAATCCCACGCTCGTCACGAATATGGGACGTGCCTATCTCAAAGGCTTGACCGATGGAGGCATTGTGGGATGCCTCAAACACTTCCCAGGACTCGGTAGCGCAAATCTCGATCCGCACCTCTCCTTGCCCTACATGAATAGAGATATCGCAACGCTCAACAGCGTCGATCTCGTGCCCTACCGCACAATGATAAACGAGGGTATCGTGCCGATGGTGATGGTGACGCACATCCTCAACCCACAACTTGACCCCAAACTGCCCACATCGCTCTCGCCCAACGTCGTCGCCGGTCTGCTCCGCAACAGTCTCAACTTCAAAGGTGTAATCATCAGCGACACGCTCTGGATGGGTGGTATCAGCAACACCTACAGCCTCTCACAAGCCGCCATCCTCGCCGTCAAAGCCGGGACCGACCTCCTGCTCGGTCCCAGAGGACTCGCCGAAACCCAAACCATGCTCTACGGCCTCAAGCAAGCCGTCCGAAACAGCACCCTCAGCGAGAGCCAGATAGATGCCTCAGTAGCCCGCATTCTCGCCCTCAAACTGAAGTATAAGATATTGTCGCGTGGTAGCGCGTTGCAGTTGGCGGGAATGTTGGGAAGTACGGAGCAGCGTGGTAACAATTAATTTTTCAATGGACGAAGAGAAACATCCTACGCCTGTCCATTATCCTTCCCCATCTCCTCTTCCTCCTCCAACTCCTTCACAATCTTCTTATCCCACTTACATCCACTTTGGCAAACAAATCAGGTCGCCTCTGCCGTGCTAGGATGGCGAACATTGCGCCAGTAGGTGATTCCTACGACGAACAACGTAATCCAAACTGGCAGATTAACTAAAGTCACCCAACTATTGAACGCGTAAATGAACAGCCATATTTGAAGCAGCAGGAGCGGAACGAACAATCCAAAGCTAATGGGACGGGTTTGCTGGAAAAACACAAACAGCAGCATCAGCAACGCCATCAGAATAAAGACACCCTCTGTAAGAAAGAAAAGACCTAATGCGGGACCTAGTGACAGGTAATGAGACAAGACAGACATAAAGAAGATCGACCATAACAACAAGAGTGTGCCCGCTATGAAGCCAAACCACCATCTAAACATTCGTATCATGAGCATTTCCCTTTCTCATTTTGAGTGACTACCAGCATATGTATCTGGCTTTTGTTAGTGTAGGGGAAACGCGAAAAGATGGAATGGGGCGAATGACCTATTTCTCCTTGTCTTCAGAGAAAA
>CAXUGH010000345.1:0-5401 GCA_964250365.1 uncultured Ktedonobacteraceae bacterium | reverse complement strand
TTAAAATGTCCATGAGATTGTTCTCCTTAGAGGTGTTCGCTTACTTTGAAAACTTCTCTTAGAAGCACGAAACCCTATTGAGTTTTCCAAAAACAATAGTTGTGCCACCTACATATAATACGCGTAAAGATTCCAAAGTTATTACAACATACACGCCAGGAAACAATCTCAATCCAAAAGACTACTTACCTGCTAGCCTAAGCGAAATGAGTGGAGTTTCGTCATTGCAATACCCTCCTAATACTTTCACAGCTCTTATTAACTCTGTTCCCTAAAACATGTCAGCAAGGTAATTCACCGCATACGCCCTCCAAGGTCTCCATGCCTCTGTACGCGCCACAACGCTCTCAGCATCAATACCATGCTGTGCAAACACCTGCTGTACATCAGACACAGAGAATGCATCGGGGTCGCCCAAAGCTCGCATTGCGATGTGAGTAGCGGTCTGCTGATTTACTGCTGGTATAGCAAGGAGTTGTGCCATCGTCTTTTCTCTGTCCGCGTCTCGCTCTAGCACTAATTCGCCTGAAACAACCGCACGAGCAAGGACGTGTAGAGCTTCGCTACATGTTGACGGCAAACCTATTACTTGCAAGTTCGCATCTACGATTTGTCGTGGTGAGGGGAAGAAATGCGTGAGCGTTCCCTGTGGAGCGGCAAGGGCTTCACCAAATGTTGTAACAAGTCGCGTAAGTACGTCTCCTACCTCGTCTGCTGCAACGTGTTGAGGTATAATGGCACGTACCGCGAGTTCAAAGCCGTTCATTGTCCCTGGCACTCGTCGTCCAGGATGCGCGGTGACAAGCGGAGCTAGTAAAGAGTCCATTGCCAGCACAGAGTCGATTTCGGCGGAGTCGGCGTCGAGGTCGAAGAGGTGCCGACAACGCTGCACCACTAGACTGATATCGTTGAGATTGTCGAGTTGCAGATGCACACGCACAGCGTTTTTGCTCGTTGGCTCTAGCTCGATAATACCTTTTGAGCGCGGAAATGCTATAGTCCTTCCATAGCATCCATTGTTCACTTCCTCAACTCCTGCTATCGCCTCACTATTCAGATATGCGAGCAGCGTTTCAGCGTCGAAGGGAGGACGATAGTGCAAGCGTAACGTGATTCTGCCATTACCAATGCGATCCGATTGTACATGGCGACGTAGTTCTGAGGGAGCGCAGCCGAATACCGTCTGCATCGTTTCGTTGAACTGGCGCACGCTGGCGAAACCTGCCGCGAATGCGATGGTGGTAAGCGAAAGATGAGTCTGGTCTATCAGTAGGCGTGCAGTCTGGGCGCGGCGGCTACGAGAAAGGGCAAGCGGACCCGCTCCCACCTCCGCCACGAGTTCACGGTGTAGATGCCGCTCGCTTACGGCTAGACGGCGTGCAAGTCCAGCGACGCCCTCCGTATCTACTACACCGTCGGCAATCAAATGTAATGCACGCGCCACTAAATCCGCCCGCACGTTCCAATCTGGCGAGCCTGGACTGGCCTCTGGATGACAACGCTTACATGCGCGAAAACCAGCCGCCTCCGCCGCAGCCGCGCAACTATAAAAACGCACATGCCGCGCTAAAGGCGTCGTCGCCGGACAGACAGGCCGACAATAGATGCCCGTCGAAGTGACCGCCGTAAAGAAGCGACCATCAAAGCGAGCGTCGCGGCTACAGACCGCTCGGTAGCAGAGATCAAAGTTTGTGTAAATGTTTGCTGTTGTTTCCATGTCACAATCATACCCAATAATTTCGTCAATAACTAGCGGTTTTCGGACATTACTATGTGGTGTGCATGTCCGAAAACCGCCAGACATGGGAGAGGTCTCAGAATATCATGTGTATGTAAAAGTTGTAACGATGAAAGGAATAAGTTATGAAGACGCTATTCATTGATCGCATCGACTCCCCTATCGGGACAATTCTGCTTGTCGTAGATGATAATAAACTTTGTTCGCTTGATTATGAGGAATACGAACAGCGCATGATGACGCTACTCGAACGCCGCTATGGTTCCGTGCAATTACTACCTAAACCTGATCCTGAAGGCTTTAGTACTCGGATTCGCAGTTACCTTGAAGGCGACTTCAACGCGCTGGATGATATCGCGGTTAGCACAGGCGGCACGCTCTTTCAACAACAGGTATGGAGTACTCTCCGCACAATTCCAGTTGGAATGACGGTAACATACGGCGAACTCGCGGCGCAAGTTGGCAAACCAACCGCCTATCGCGCCGTTGGAGCCACCAACGCTCTTAACCCGATAGCAATTGTATTGCCTTGTCACCGTGTTGTTGGGGCAAATGCCTCCTTGACGGGCTATGCAGGAGGCTTGGAACGCAAACGCTGGTTGTTAGAACACGAAGGATTCATCCGCTAAACGACGATAAATCACCTGTAGGGGCCCAAAATAATTAACACCACGTGGCGCACGAGGGCGTAATGAATTATGGCCCCTACAGGAGAAACAGGAAAGGAATCATGAGAACAAGAGATATAGGAGAACTGCTACTCCTTTCGGCGTTATGGGGCGGCTCATTTTTGTGTATACGTATCGCGGCACCTGTATTGGGACCAATTGCGCTGATAGAGTTGCGTGTGTTGATAGCAGGAATAGCCTTGCTTATCTACGCCGTATTGACAAAAATGAAACTGAATCTCCGCAAACATTGGCGATACTACCTGATGGTTGGTATTCTCAACTCGGCAATACCATTTACACTGATTGCTACGGCAGAGCTACGCTTAACGGCAGGTCTCGCCGCAATTTTGAACGCTACAACCCCCTTGTTTGGGGCTGTCGTCGCGGCATTATGGATTAAAGAAACCCTTACGGTAAACAAGGTTATAGGATTGCTATTAGGGCTAGCAGGAGTCGCAGTACTGGTTGGCTGGAGTTCGCTTCCATTCACGGTAGTCGTTGTGCTTTCGGTAGTAGCCTCTCTTGCGGCGGCTGCATTCTATGGAGTGGCAGGAGTCTATACAAAAGTGATGGCGCGAGGAGCAAGTTCAGGAGCGGTTGCAACGTGTAGCCAACTAGGAGCGGCTCTGTTTCTTTTGCCACTTACGTTCGCCGCACCCATGCAGCATGTGCCAACATTTTCGGTGTTAATAGCGGTGCTGTTCCTGGCATTGTTCTGTACAGCAATAGCTTACCTGCTCTACTTTCGACTTATCGCCAATATTGGTCCTACGAAAGCCTTGACCGTCACATTTTTATCACCAATATTCGGCGTTCTCTGGGGCGTTTTGCTGCTCGGTGAGTCATTAACATGGAGTACCATTGTTGGCTTCGCAATCATTCTCTCTGGAACAGGTTTGGTGACGGGTATTCGTTTGCGAAGGTAGACATTGGTAGGGACCGATGTATCGCATCCTCGGTGGGGTTGGGGGGGCAACGCGTAGGCAACGCTTCGGCGTGATGACTTGTGCCACCCCTCGGACGCGATACATTGGTCCCTACCGCCGACGTGTTATACTAGTGAATGAGCTTCATTCACTGGTATAGAGGAGAGTAGAAATGGCGGAAAAGACCAACGAGGAGACGCGCCCGAAACGTGATGCTATTCTTGAGGCGGCACGCGAGCTTTTCGCCCAAAAGGGATACGAGGAGACGACGATTGCCGATATCGCAAAGGCGGCGGGAATGGCGGTTGGTACAGTCTATCTCTACTTTCGCAACAAACACGAGGTCTATACTGCCGTTGCCATCAATGTCGAGGCAAAGCTAGCACAAGCGTTTCAAGACCCAGCTTTTCTTGATCTTCCCTTTGGACAAAAAATACGAGCAATGATTGATGCGGGCTTCCGTGTGAGTCGAGAACAGAAGCACCTGATGTCGTTTTTGCAGATTGACATGCAGTCGGCTAACGAGATACTACAGCATAGAGAAGCGAACGAACAGATTACGCATATCGTTGATAACGTCCTGCGCCATGCGATTGAACGTGGCGAACTTGCCGTATTCAACACCGAGATGTATGCTCAGCTACTCGATTTGATGGCAGGTGCAGTCTACCATCAATGTTTCGCCGTCGAGAATGGCGAACGCGAGGAGTTATATCGTACCTACCTGATTGAGTTTGTCGAACGTTTATTTTTCGGACCGTCGCTACGCGAAGGCAAAAAAGATATCCGGCACGTCTAACCCATCGAATACTACAAACGTATAATTGTTGTCTAAAATGAATGAACTTCATTCATTCGTATAGAGAGCAACATTCAGGAAAGGAAAAGTTTATGAGCAACTTGCAAGCATATAAAGAAATTCCAACTGTGAGCATTCCACAGAACTACCAGACACAGGTCGGACCATTTCTGGCGGAGATGTATGCGAAACATGGACCAATCTTTCGCACTGGCTCGTTTGGGAACGAGATTGTCTTTCTTGTAGGACCGGAGGCAAACCGTTTTGTGCTGGTAAGCAATCGGCAGAAGTTCTCGAACTATGAGGGCTGGAGCAAAATCTTTGGTGTGATGGAGATGTTCGGCAAAGGTCTGCTCGTTATGGATGGCAAAGAGCATGACGAGCATCGCCGTATGATGAATCCCGCCTTCGCCATCAACTACATGAATCACTACCTCCCCATGATGAACCGCATCATTCGCAATCGTACCGCGCAATGGGCTAAAGACGGCACGGTAGACATCTACGACGAGGCACGCAAAATTACATTCGATGTCGCCGCCGAAGCACTCGCTGGTCTTACCGACGAGGCCGAGCGCGACCAGTTCCGCGATCTCTTCGTGCGTATCCTCATGACAGGAGACATAGCAACCTCAGAGGCAGATTTCCGCTACAAGCTTGGCCTTGTACATCGTGAACTCAACGACCTGCTCATCCCCAAGATCGAAGAGAGGCGCAAGCATCCAACCTCCGACCTTTTCGGCATGCTGGTACAGGCACGCGATAATCAAGGCAACATGATGAGCAACGAACAGCTTATCGCGCACGTCAACATTCTGCTCGTCGCGGGACACGAAACCTCGACCAGTCTCAGCGCATGGCTGCTCTACCTGCTCAATCAGAACCCAGACTATACGAAACGTATTATGGAGGAGCAAAACGCGTTGCTTGCACCCGATGCCGACCCGACGCTAGAGGATATCAAGCAAATGAAGGTGCTAGACAACGCATTGAGCGAGGCCGAGCGCATGTACCCACCAGTTGCTAACGGACCGCGTGGCGTGCTTGAGGATGTCGAATTCAACGGCTACTTCCTGCCCAAAGGAACGCCTGTCCTCTACTCCATCGCTGGCTCGCACATGATCCCCAGCATCTTTCCACACCCCGAAACCTTCGATCCCGACCGTTTCGCGCCACCTCGTGAAGAACATAAGAAGACGCCCTATGCCCTCGTCGGCTTCGGCGGCGGTCCACGCATCTGCATCGGCATCAACTTCGCGCAGATCGA
>CAXUGH010000344.1:0-5468 GCA_964250365.1 uncultured Ktedonobacteraceae bacterium | reverse complement strand
AGCGCGGGATAGAGCGGAAAGAACAGTGCCTGTTGTGCCTTTGTATAGCCATCGCTGGCAATGGCGAGATAGTTTACCTCATCGCCCTGATTCCATGCCGCTAGTAGATCGTGATAGGATACAGGAGATGGCGAAAAATTGGATGCAATAAACAACACGCCACCAAAGTATGCGAGTAGGAGCAGGAGAAAACGTGTCACAAGAAATGTCGGCAATATAGCCAACGCTGCCTTCCACCAGGGCAGTGCGAGATCGCGCCAGGACGCTTGCGTAATCGGCTCTATGTTTTCTGGTGCCTCTACCACCGATTCTTGTGCTTGCATGAAAGAAACTCCTCTTGCTCATACTTATCGGTCAGATTATACAAGAAATGCATAGTACTGTCACCCTAGTAGGAGCAGCGGCATGACAGAGGCAGAGCCGCTGTCATATGAAAAAGGAGAAACAATATGACATCTCAACCATCAGCACCACGTCCAACGCATGTTGTCACCAATTTTCTACGCCGCGTCGATACCACACCCGCCAAGATTTTGCTTGTGCGCCGTAGCCAACGCGTCGGCAGCTACCAGAGCCATTGGGCAGGTGTTAGTGGCTTCGTCGAGCAGAACGTCACGCCAGAGGAGCAAGCCTTCACCGAGATACGCGAAGAGACAAGTCTACAACACGATCAGGTACGCATGCTGCGACGGGGTGCCGTCGTGGAATACATCGACAACGACCTGAATCGGCACTGGTTCATTCATCCCTTCCTGTTCGAGGTCGTCACGCCCGACACCATCAAGACCGACTGGGAGGCCACCGAAATGCGCTGGATCAAGCCATCCGAACTATCCCAATACGAGACCGTACCCAAATTGCAAGAGGTGTACGACTCTGCTATTAATGGTGAAGCAGTGTAAAGCAGACAAACAGATAGAAACCGCTAAGGCAGAGTCGGTTAAAATGAGGTATAATATGGCAACAGTAACAACGATTACTGTTGCCATTGATTATGTATAGGAGGAACACGTTAGCCATGATGAAGACGCCCAACTTCGAGAGTATCAAACAAGTCAACGTACTGGGAAATGATTACTGGAGTGCTAGGGATTTAATGGAGGCACTCGGCTACGAGAACTGGCAGAATTTTGAAATAGCCATACAACGTGCTATAGATGTCTGTGCATCAACTACAATAGACTCATTGAAACATTTCTCTCTTGCAAGTAAGGTTGCCATCATCGGCTATGGTACTAAAAGATTGATTAAGGACTACTACTTAACTCGTTATGCTTTACATCTCTTACTAATATGTAGCAATGCAAAAAAACCTGAAACTATTCAAGCTCTTGCGTATCTTACTCTTGCTTCACTCGAAAAGAATATAGACCATTATGCGGTAGCAAAAGAGCTAAATATATCTATACGTGACGATATAGACACTACTCACGAGCAAAAAACCATCAAACAAATCCGAAAAGCTTTTATACATTTCACAACAATACCACAATATAAAGTTACTCCTTACTATATTGATCTATACTTCCCTTCTCATAAAATCGCGGTTGAGTGTGATGAGCAAGGTCATCGTCGTTACGCTTTAGAAAACGAAATTAAACGACAAAAATATATAGAAAGTACTTTAAACTGTACATTTGTACGCTACAACCCTGATGCTCTAGACTTTAACATAGGGGATGTAATCAACCAGATTATGGTACTGATTTATGGGTTATAAAGAGGAAATAGGAAATGATGCTGAGCAATATTTTAATTGTTCAGCATCATTTCCTATTCTTCCGATTGATTAAATAAATTCGTCATTGAATAAATATATTCATACCTTCTTAAACGGTATCCTTCTGATAGAGGAGGGAAATTTATCCTCCAATGATTTTCAATAGTAAGGAGTACATATCCCTATGGAAGACACTTTGTGCGTAGAATGCGGCAAAAATGCAGCATACCAGTGTGGAGAATGTTCAAATTTCATATGTGAGGAACACAGCATCGACAGACCTGGAATTGTCTACAACGGAATAGCAGATGATGAACGACATTACTGCTGTGAAGAACACAAGGATATGGGTGAAGGGACGTACTACTACTTTTAAAGTTAGCTTCTAGTTTAGCTTTATATCAAGCTGTACGGTTGTAAACAGAGACCGCACCGCTAACCTATAAGGGAACAAGAAAGCGATTCAAAATGGGCTTGAAATCGCTTTCTTGTTCCCTTATAGGTTAGCTCTTACACCCGCTCGATAATCGTCGCAATCCCCTGCCCAACGCCAATGCACATCGTTGCTAGTCCATAATGTCCATCGCGTCTCTCTAGCTCGTAGAGTAGCGTGGTCATGATACGGGCACCGCTAGAGCCGAGGGGATGACCGAGGGCGATGGCTCCGCCGTTGACGTTCAGCTTCTCGGTGTCGATCTCTAGTTCGCGGATGCATTCTAGCGTTTGTGAGGCGAAGGCTTCGTTTAGCTCGATTAGGTCCATGTCATGAACGCTCAGACCTGCGCGTTGCATGACTTTGCGCGTGGCGAAGATGGGGCCGAGTCCCATGTATGCTGGATCGACGCCCGCGACTGCACTGGCGATGATACGGGCGCGTGGTTTCAATCCGAGGCGTTGCGCGTTACTACGTGACATCAGTACAAGCGCGGCGGCTCCATCGTTGATACCGGCAGAGTTGCCAGCAGTGACGGTGCCACCCTCTTTGCGGAAGACAGGTTTGAGGGCGGCAAGCTTTTCGAGCGAGGTATCGGCGCGAGGATGCTCGTCCAGTGCAACGATTGTGGCCTCAGTGCCTTTTTTGTGTGGTAATGTTACTGGAATGATTTCGGCGGCGAAACGCCCCGATTGTTGGGCTGCGACTGCTCTCTGCTGGCTACGTAAGGCGTATTCATCCTGCTCGGCACGCGAGATGTGGTAGCGTTCGGCGACGTTTTCGGCGGTTTCGCCCATGCTATAGGGATGGTGCAGCGCGGACAGTTTGGGGTTGACGAAACGCCAGCCGAGCGTGGTGTCTTGTAGGCTCATGTTGCGGCTGAACGCGTTATCACTCTTGCCCATCACGAACGGGGCACGCGTCATACTCTCTACACCGCCAGCAACAAAGGTATCGCCCGATCCGGTTTGAATAGCCTGTGCCGCACTATTGATCGCCTGCAAGCCAGAGCCACAGAGACGGTTGACGGTCTGCCCCGCAACCTCAATTGGTAGACCAGCCAGCAGCAGAGCCATACGCGCCACGTCGCGGTTATCCTCGCCAGCCTGGTTAGCACAGCCGAGAATCACATCCTCCACAGTGGCGGGGTCGATATTCGCGCGGCGCACCGCTTCACTGATAACGAGAGCCGCCATATCATCGGGTCGCACATCTTTAAGACTGCCAGCATAACGTCCAATCGGAGTACGTACAGCCGAGAGAATAACCGCGTCTTCCATGAGTATGTTCCTTCCTATTTGCCTTGAAAGTCCGCTTTACGCTTCTCGATAAAGGCTCGCATGCCTTCGCGCATATCCTCGGTTGAGAACAGCAAGAAGAAGTTTTTGCGCTCGATCTCTAGCCCTTCCTCTAGCGATGTCTCGAAGGCGGCTAACACGGCATCTTTTGCCAAGCGTGCCGCGACGGGAGCCTGTTCCGCGACTTTTTGAGCCAGTTTAATAGCCTCGTTCAAATGCTCGCCTTTTGGCACGACGCGATTGACAAGGTTATGCTCCAACATCTCTTGAGCCGAGATTTGCGCCCCCGTTAGCACCATCTCCATCGTGCGATACTTGCCGAGAGTACGAGCGAGTCGTTGCGTACCACCCGCCCCTGGCATCACGCCTATCAGAATTTCGGGTTGTCCAAAGCGTGCATTCTCCGAGGCAACAATCATGTCGCAGTGCATCGCCAGCTCACAGCCCCCGCCGAGGGCATAGCCACCAACGGCGGCAATGAGCGGCGTGTGTAAACGACGAATGCGACTCCAATGATCGAAGCCGCCGAGCATCATTGCGGAAGGCGACTTGTCGGACATCTCTTTAATGTCTGCACCAGCAGCGAACGCTTTGTCGCCTGCACCTGTGATGACAATACAGCGAATATCGCTATCTCGATCAAATGCTTCCAGCGCGTCGGCTAGCTCTCCAACAAGGCTGGTACTGAGCGCGTTCAACTCTTTTGGACGGTTCAAAGTGACAATGCCGACACGTTCGTTGCGCTCGACGAGAATATACTGATAGTCTGCCATAGCTGCTTAGCTCCTCGCACTTCTTTGTAGATGTAGCTCCAAAATAGACAATGACAGTATATCACCGGAAAAGAAAGTAGTCTGGAGCCGATATATTGTCGGTTCCAGACTACTTTCTTTTCTAGTGAAAGAGTAGCAATATTAAAAAACTGTAATCAAAAAGCTATTGATTAACCTACATGAAAGATGTATTATACGCCCCATAATCATATAGAATGTTAAACAGGATTGATACGCAATTCAAGTGATGCATTAGTCAATTTTGATTATCATGATAGCAAGAATAATTATGTATTAGTAACGAACCAGAGAAGTTGGGTGGATTGCTTAGATGGAAGAGAAACAAGGTTCGCTCTCTACGAGTGTTAGTGTTGTTGAAAAAAGTTTATATCCCCGTGTTAGCGTTGTTGTCCCCGCGCGAAATGAGGCTCGGAATCTCAGTCATGTATTGCCATACATACCTGCGTGGGTCGATGAAGTTATCCTTGTGGATGGGAAGTCTCATGACAATACGATAGAGGCTGCACAACAATTGCTTCCATCTATTCAGGTGGTAAAGCAGCAAGGGAAAGGGAAGGGAGACGCATTGCTTGCAGGTTTCGCTGCTTGTACGGGAGACATCATCGTCATGCTCGATGCTGATGGTTCAGCTGATCCAAGAGAAATACCGCAATTTGTCGAGGCATTGCGAGCAGGACATGATTTTGCCAAAGGCTCACGCTTTATCAAAGGTGGTGGCAGTCATGATATTACCGTCGTTCGCTATCTAGGAAACTACTTCTTGAGTACACTCGTGAATTTACTATTTTGGACGAGTTTTAGTGATCTCTGTTATGGCTACAATGCTTTCTGGAAATATTGTCTTGAAGATATAACTATTGCATGCGACGGCTTCGAGATTGAAACGCTGCTAAACTTACAAATGTATAAAGCTAAGTTTCAGATCATTGAGGTTCCTAGTTTCGAGCATCCGCGCGTGCATGGGGAGAGCAATTTGAGAACGTTTCGCGATGGCTGGCGTGTCTTGAAGGCAATATTGAAAGAGCGCATGGCTACAAGAGCAGAAGCATGCAAGCAAAAGGTGGTGCCCGCTTACAGTGAAATGAGAGAAAAATAATTATGGAACAAGGGAAACGCTCGATTTCCATCATTATTTGCGCTTATACAATGGTAAGGTTTCATAACCTTGTTGAAGCTGTGACATCCTTACAATCACAAACGATTCTAGCAAACGAGATTATTAT
>CAXUGH010000343.1:3176-5524 GCA_964250365.1 uncultured Ktedonobacteraceae bacterium | reverse complement strand
CGACATATGTGATGGTGACGTTTACCCCACAGCCCCACCCCTCGGACGCGATAAATCGGTCCCTACCTCGTGAAAAAGTGATACCATAGAGTAACGAAGTGACATACCTATTTCAGTGTTGAGAAGGGGATACGAGACATGACGACTCTGGACTTATTTCGGCTCGATGGTAAGACGGCGATTGTGACGGGCGGTGGGCGTGGCCTCGGCGAATATATGGCGAACGCGCTCTCCGACGTTGGCGCGAATATCGTGGTGTGTTCGCGTAAGCTTGAGGCGTGTGAGGGCGTGAAACAAGAGATCGAGGCGCGTGGTGGCAAGGCACTAGCCTTTGCCTGTGACATCACGAAGCCCGACGAGGTGGTACACGTCGTTGAAGAGACGCAAAAGGCATTTGGCGCAATTGATATCCTTGTCAATAATAGTGGTGCGACATGGGGCACACCAGCCGAAGACATGCCGCTTGAGCAGTTCGAGCGCGTCGTCAATACCAACGTCAACGGCACCTTTATTGTGTCGCAGGCGGTGGGAAAGACCATGATTGCAAGCGGCAAGGGTGGCACCATCGTCAATATTGCCTCCGTCGCCGGTCTCGTTGGTGGCAACCCGAAATATATTCAGGCTGTCGGCTACCATGCTAGCAAAGGCGCGGTTGTCAATATGACGCGCGACCTTGCGACGAGTTGGGCGCAGTATGGTGTTCGCGTCAACGCCATCGCCCCTGGCTGGTTTCCCACCAAGATGTCACGTGGCCTCCTCAGCAAATACGAAGAGGCGATGCTCTCCGCTATTCCACAGCATCGTTTTGGCGAATCCGACGACATTAAAGGAGTGATTGTCTTTCTCGCATCTCCTGCCTCCGCCTATATCACGGGGCAAATTCTCGTCGTCGATGGCGGCTCCATCGCCTCGTAAAAGGATGTGATTATGAGCAATGAGAAGGTTTATCGTACCGAATTGACGCCGCTCAGTTTCTTGGAGCGGAGCGCGTTGATTTACCCTGAGAAGGTCGCGGTGGTGCATGGAGAGCGACGCTATACCTATCGTCAGTTTGCGGAGCGCGTGTATCGCCTTGCGTCGCGTTTACGAGCTTCTGGACTGCAGAAACATGACCGCGTGGCTTTTCTCGCACCGAACATTCCCGCGCTACTAGAGGCGCACTATGGCGTTCCAGCGGCTGGCGGTATTCTTGTCGCGGTCAATACACGTTTGAATGCACGCGAGGTAGAGTTTATTCTCCAGCATTCAGGGGCGAAGTATCTCTTTGTCGATGCTGAACTCTATCCGCAACTTGAATCTATCGACCTCAAAAATATTCAGGTGGTGCGTATCGACGATAGCGGTGCTACCGACGATCCCTACGAAGCCTTTCTTGCCGCTGGCTCGCCCGAACCTGTTGTAAGTTGGCTAGAGGATGAGGAAGAGACGATTTCGATCAACTACACCTCTGGTACAACCGGCAACCCCAAAGGTGTGATGTACACCTATCGCGGCACTTATTTGAATGCGCTTGCCGAGGTCATCGAGAGCGGTATCCGTAGCGACAGCGTATACCTGTGGACGCTTCCCATGTTTCACTGCAATGGCTGGTGCTTCACATGGGCTGTGACCGCCGTTGGTGCAACGCATATTTGTCTGCGTAAACTCGATCCGGTAGTTATCTGGGATACGCTTGAGCGCGAGGGTGTAACGCACTATTGCGGTGCCCCTACCGTACAAATTTTGCTGGTTAATCACCCCAACGCTCATCGCCTTGACCACGAGCTGATTGCCACCGTTGCAGGTGCCCCGCCATCGCCAACATTGCTAGGGCAGATGAAGAAATTCAACATCCGTCCCGTGCATGTCTATGGCCTCACCGAGACCTACGGTCCCTATTCCGTCAACGAATGGCACGAAGAGTGGGCGACGCTACCAGAGGATGAGCAGGCACGGCTACTGGCGCGACAGGGACAGGGCAATGTGGTGGCTGACCGTTTGCGCGTCGTCGATGCCTCCATGCAAGATGTGCCAAAAGATGGGCAGACGATGGGCGAGGTACTGATGCATGGCAACAATGTGGCGAAGGGCTATTATGCCAATCCCAAGACTACCGAGGCTACATTCGAGGGCGGCTGGTTCCACTCTGGCGATATCGGCGTTATGCATCCCGATGGCTACGTAGAGTTACGAGACCGCGCCAAAGACGTAATTATCTCAGGCGGCGAAAACATCTCGACCATCGAGGTCGAGCAAACCATAGCACAACATCCTGCCGTTCTGGAATGTGCCGTTGTTGCCATTCCCGACGAACGTTGGGGCGAGCGACCCAAAGCCTTTGTCACGCTCAAGCCCAACCAGAGCGTGAC
>CAXUGH010000343.1:0-3076 GCA_964250365.1 uncultured Ktedonobacteraceae bacterium | reverse complement strand
GGCGTTCAAGAATTGACGCAGAGCGACTTGCCTGAGGGCGAGGTGCTGGTGCGCGTCGCCTATTCGAGCGTCAATTACAAGGATGGACTGGCCTCGATTTCTGATGGCAAGATTGTACGTAACTATCCGTTTGTGCCAGGAATTGACCTCTCTGGCACCGTCGTTGAGTCGAGCGATTCGCGCTATAAAGAGGGGGACGAGATTATTGCTACGAGCTACGGCCTCGGCGTCTCGCATTATGGCGGCTTTAGCGAGTATGCGCGTGTCAAGGCTGAATGGATTGTGCCACTGCCGCAGGGCTTGAGTTTGAAAGAGGCAATGGCACTTGGCACGGCTGGCTTTACCGCAGCCCTCGCCGTTCATCAATTGCAGAAGAATGGTCTTATACCGTCGAATGGACCTGTCTTGATTACAGGTGCAACGGGCGGCGTCGGCAGTATCGCTAGCAGCATTCTCAAGAAACTTGGCTACACGGTTGCAGCGAGTACAGGCAAGGCGGAGGAGCATGCATATCTGAAAAGCCTCGGCGTTGACGAAATTCTGAGCCGCGACGAGACCTCGGCGGAAAGCAGTCGCCCACTGGAGAAAGAGCGGTGGGCTGGTGCCATTGACGCCGTAGGTGGCTCGACTCTTGCCTACTTGCTACGCTCGACAAAGTACGGCGGCTCTGTTGCCAGTTGTGGCAATACGGGCGGCGTCAATTTCAATACGAATGTCTTTCCTTTCATTCTGCGTGCCGTCAACCTGCTCGGCATCGACTCCGTGAATTGTCCGATGGAGCTACGCCGAACGTTGTGGCAGCAGCTTGCGACCGAATACAAGCCCGAAGCCCTGCTTGCAGGGATCGGCAAAGAGGTGTCATTGGAAGAACTACCACAGGTCCTGGCGGCGATTTTGCAAGGGGGTATACGAGGCCGCACGATTGTACGTGTGCAGTGATGACGAATAATTATAAGACAGTGGTATAAGACATATAAGACAAGGGTGTCGAGGTAAGGCATTTTTGTCTTATATTTTTGGTGTTGTGAGGAAATCATTACCATTATTACCGATATTACCATCATTACCGAGTGACGATGAGGGAATGGAAATGATGAGAGAGGTGTGTTCTCATCATGAGGTTAGTAAGGTAATTGTACCTGAGAATGGGGGAAAAAGCAAGAGAATACTAGGAGACTTCATAAAGCCATCTTGTCTATACTTACCATCATGGAAGACTTCGTATTCCGACCGACAACGCTATACTGAAACATTCTGTCAACGAACTTCGTTCTAGCTACGCTCAGACAGAATGCAAGGAAGACTTCGTCGCTAGCTACGCTCAGTCGGTCGGAGCGGAAGACCATGAGTTGTGAAGATATCGCCTCAAAAGCAGGAGACGTAGAGACGAGATGGCTATGCTAAAAGAATTTAGAACAATCTACTACGATCAGCAACGCTGGATTCGCTATGCCACATGGATCGGTATCGGTGGAGCGACGCTTCTCCTGCTGTGGACAGAGGGGGGATTTCCACCGGCAGTGTGGCATGTGTTCGCGTATGCTGTTCAGCAATTTCCGCGCGGCTGGGCGGCGGGCAATGTGTCTGCCCTCTTCTCGCTGCTGGGGCTTGGCTTGCTCTCGCTGATGTGGTTGCTCTCATGGGCACTCGTGTTATGGGTGAGTGTGACGTTGTTCTGGCCTCACAAGCGTGATGCACGTCATATCGCGTGGCGCGAGGCTCGCTCGCTCGGCATTTCTGCACAACCGTTGCATGAAGACATGTTTGAGGAGGATATGGTAAATGTTCCTAAACTGCGTTTACCTCAGCGCAACGAGGGCGTGATAAATCAGGCCCCTACACCAGTGCCGCACCGTAGCGAGAGCGTGATGGATTACGAGGACGTGATGGATTACGAGGGCGTGATAAATCAGGTCCCTACACGATCTCTTCCTGTTACGAAGCGCACGACGCCGCGTTCTCTGCGTGAGATACGTGCCAGCAAAGAGCTACAACGTGTTTTGCACAACGAAGCCCAAGCTGACCTGATTGCCGTTGGGCAGACATCACGGCGACGCTCCACAACGCCACTGCCATATCTCGGCCCTACTCAAGTCGCGCCACAAACCGCATATACATGGCAGCGTGAGCAGAAGAGCCGCGCGATTGAGGAGATACCGACGACGCCGGAGCGTCCTTCGCGTGCGGGTGCAGTTGGGACACTTGTACGTAGAAAGACAAAGCTAGAGGTCGGTGTGGGCTGGAACAGTGGTATCGCGCGTAAGCAGCAGCCGAACGAAGATAGCCTCGTGGTGTTACAGGGCACCTGCACCTACAATGATCGTCTTGTACCATTCGGCCTCTTCGTTGTCGCCGATGGTATGGGTGGGCACGATTTCGGGCAAGAAGCCAGCCGTATCGCTATTCAGAACATGATGCAGGTGATACTGCATGACATCGTTGCCAGCGATTCGCTCAACGATACCATCATTATCGACCTGCTCGTCAACGCTGTGGAGCAGGCCAATACTGCTATCTGTAACCGTTGCCGTGAGTGGGGCAGAGATATGGGCACAACGCTCACCGCCGCTTTGATCGTCGATATTAAAGCCTATGTCGTCAATGTCGGCGATAGCCGCACTTATCTCTACGACGATGACAATGGCCTCACGCAAATCACGCGTGACCATTCGCTGGTCGCAAACCTCGTTATGGCGGGCACCATCACGCCCGATGAGGTCTATACGCACCCCGAACGCAACAAAGTCTACCGCAGTCTCGGCAACAAAGAAGGGGTCGAGGTCGATTGGTTTACGCGCGAGCTACGACGTGGCGACACGCTCCTGCTCTGCTCCGATGGCCTCTGGGAAATGGTGCGAGACCCCGACATTCGCCTGCTCCTCAGCAGTTTGCAGGAGCCAACGCAAATCAGCGAAATGCTGGTCCATGCGGCACTGCGTGGTGGAGGGGCTGATAATGTGAGCGTGATTGTGGTGAGGGTAGGGTAAGCCCCCAAAATTTACGGGGGCCCAAAAAAAAGGCGGGATGTTAGGGCGGGTGTTTGTGGCGGGTATTTTTGGGGGTGTTTTGTTTTTTT
>CAXUGH010000342.1:0-5528 GCA_964250365.1 uncultured Ktedonobacteraceae bacterium | reverse complement strand
ATTTGATGCGAGCAATGCAGGGAACACAGCAACCATTCTCGCGTATACAGGCCGAACAGAAAATTTTGCGAGACTTAGAGGATGAGTTGCTCAATAGTCAAGAAGGGTAGGGACTGATTTATCATGTCCTCGGTAGGGCTGGGGTGGGGAACGCGTGGGCAACGATGATGTCCGGTGATGCGTGCCCCTCCGTCCCACCCCTCGGACGCGATAAATCGGTCCCTACCATCGAATCAAGTTTGGTGAACTAATAGGAGGGCATCATGACACAATCACATAATAACCAGAACGAGACCGAGAACACGTATCTCTTAGATGCGGAAAGCGCGTTGGAGATGGCGCGGCTGCTCGATCAAGACCGCGTGATTACGAAGGGCATGGGCGGCATATTTTCGGAGCGAGAGGATACCGATTTCGCGGACGTGAGGCACGTGCTGGATATCGCTTGTGGTCCTGGTGGTTGGGTGCATGAGGTGGCACAACGCTACCCACATATTGAGGTAACGGGCATCGACATCAGCAGCAGAGCCATCACCTATGCGAAGGCCCATGCACGAGTACGCAAGTTAGAGAACGCGCATTTCGCCGTCATGAATGCGCTCAAGCCGCTTGAGTTCGACGATGAGACCTTCGACATCGTGAATATGCGTACCGTTGTCGGCTTTGTTCCCATTGCACAGTGGCCTGACTATTTAACCGAGTGTAAGCGTGTCTTGCGTCCCGGTGGCACGCTTCGTCTCACCGAGGGCGAGTTCGGCTTCACCAACAAACCCGGCTACGAGACGTTTTTCGCCAAACTGAATTCGGCGCAACAGCGAGCAGGACGCAGCTTTTCGCCAACCGGACATAACGCTGGTATGATTACAATGTTGCGCTCTCTGCTCGAACAGGTGGGCATACAAAATATACAAAGCATGGCGCACGCCATCGACTACTCCTACGGCAAAGAGGCACACGAGGGCGGCATACAGGATATCCAGTTCGCCCTCGAACTAGTACAGCCTCTGCTCTTTCATACACAAACGATGACGCCTGAGTCCTTCGCAGAACTACGAACACAGGTGCTAGAAGAGATTCAGATGCAAGATTTTCACGGCCTCTCGATACTGTTGACCGTGTGGGGCGAGAAAGAATAGTAGCAATGACGTAAGAAAACATGCATGTCATGCATGTTTTCTTACGTCATTGCTACTATTTTGCCGTCGCAACGCGGCGGCGTTCCCACACGAGAATTATTAGACCACCGCTTATAGCACACACACCGTAACCGATGCCCATTGCGAAGAGGGGATAGTGAAAGTTGATGCCGTAAAGCTGGGTGAAGACGCTGGCTCCCACGAATGCGCCAATCAGCCCAATTGTACCGTAGAGACCCTGCACCTGTGCCCGCATATTGCTGACTGAGGCAGCGGCGAGATGTGCGCTCACGGCGGGATCCATGAAGGCATAAACAATGCCGTGAATGCCGAAGAAGATAATCACAGTCAGCGCGTTTGTGGCGAAACCATAGATGAGATAGAGTGGGACCTGCATCAATCCGAAAATGAGTATCGGAATTGCTCGGAAGCGCACACGGTCGGCGAGGCGTCCACCCATCGGCGACAATGCTATATTGGGAATTGCCCACAACATATATGTTATGCCAATCGCTGTGACCGAGGCACCCAGATGGTCGTGCATCCACAGCGGCATCAGTGTCAGATCGAAACCGAAATAGAGATTATCACCAAAGACGATGATATACGCAGCCACCAGTGGTAGCGCGAAGAGAGCCTTGTATGGAATAGGAGTAGGTCGCCGCTTTACCGTTTCCTCTCCCTGCACAGAAACTCTTGTTGTGTTCGCTACGTTCTTGACCATTACAGGAGCCGTTGTTGTGCTTGTTACGTTCTTGACCATCAGTAGCACAATGACAATTGCGACTCCACGGAAGATAAACGAGCCGATAAACGCGGCAGAGTAGCCATAGTTCGCCAGAATGCCACCGATGCCGGGACCGAAGAGAAAGCCCGCGTTGAAGAAGGCACCGAAGATGCCATATGCCTCGCCCTGCTGTCGCTCCGGCACGATGTCGATAATCATGGCGCGTGCGGCTGGCAAGAGGGCGGCGGTGCCAATACCCTCGACGAAGCGTAGCACCACAAACGTCACGGGGGCAGTCACGAAGAGGTACAGTAGCGAGATAACCGCCTGTCCAATCAGCCCGATAAGCATGAGCTGTTTGCGCCCCCAACGGTCCGCCAACCAACCCACCGGATACTGGAACGCAAAGTTCGACACCAGATACGCCGAGGCCATCAAGCTAATAATCGCCAACGAAGCCCCATGCGCCTGAGCATACAACACACGCACAGGTCCCACCATACCCACACCCGAATACGCTGCACACACCGCCAACGAGATCGCCAGCAAGCTACGATTCTGCCACACCAACCCGCTCGTAAACGCGGAATACCAGTGCTTGGGCGGTTCAATCTTATTCGGGGCACGTTCAGTTAAGGACATAACGGCTTCTTTCGTGAATGCTCTGCTTGTTGGAATGGGGCAGGGATGATGTTATATAGGAGTTTTATTATATGCTTTTGTGGTGGAGGGTGGCAAGCTGTAGGGGACATAATTCATTACGCCCTCGTTTCCACCGACCACGTTTACCATTCATTGTGTACGTCCCTCAATTCTGATTTACATTGTTGGCTGGGACGAGGGCGTAATGAATTATGTCCCCTACAATTGCTATTTTGCGTGAACTAGCGTATACTGAACACTACTACAAATGCTAGAATTGCGGCATAATCCTGTTAATCGTATAAATATGTGAGTAGGTGTTTCTCTATGCTCTCACCAATAGAAATCTTCTGCTGCTACGCCCACGAAGACCGCCCCCTGCTACAAAAACTGCTCAACCACCTCAAACTGCTACAACGGCAAGGGCTGATCCAGATATGGAGCGATCACGATATCAACGCTGGCACCGAATGGGAACGCGAAATCGAGACGCACCTTGAAGCATCACAGATCGTCCTCTTGCTCGTCAGTGCCGACTTCCTGGCTTCCGAATACTGCTATAGCAAAGAGATGAAACGCGCAATGGAGCGTCACGAGCAAAAAGAGGCGCGTGTCATCCCCATTCTGTTGCGTCATGCTTTTTGGAAAGACGCTCCATTTGCAAAACTACAATTTCTACCTACCAGTGCCAAGCCCGTCACGGATCGTAGTTGGTCCGCGGATGAAGCTCTCACTGATGTAGCCGAGCAGATTAGCACAGTCGTCAAAGAGATGCGTCTACAACGCGCATTGAATGAAGCGAACAAGCTAGCGGATGAGAAGCACTATGAAGAGTCTCTGCTTCTCTACCAACAAATTCTCGATATTGAATCTGAACATGCGTTAGCACTTAGAGGCAAGGGTGAGGTGTTGCTAATGTTGGGACGATATGAAGAGAGTTTGGTGGCTCTCGACCAAGCTAAACAAGTGGACCAGAAGATAGACGATGCACAATTTTATGCTAGTAAGGCTTTTGCACTTGAGAAGCTTGAGCGGTATGAGGAAAGTCTTGTTGCTTATGATGAAGCGATACGTCGTGATGCGAATAAGGTTGACCCTTATTTGCAAAAAGTCGCAGTGCTAAAACAACTAAATCGGTTGCAAGAAGCTCTTGCAACTTACAATCAAATTATTCGTTTGCGACCTGATGAGGAATGGTGCTATGAAGCTAAGGGTGACTTGCTTTTGCGCCTGAGACAACCACTTGAAGCAATCGAGGCTTATAAACAGGTAATTCAAATAGATTCCAACAACGTTAATGCTTACTACAAACAGGGCGATATCCTACTCAAACTTAGACGCTACAAAGAAGCTGTTGCTATATACGAGAAGGCTATAGGTGTTAGAACATATGTAGCGGAACTTGATCAACTTATGAGAATAGGTGATGCATATTTTGGTTTGGAGGATTATCAAAAGGCACTATTCTTCTATGAAGCATCTAAAGACTCTTATGGCTACTTCAAACGAGGACAAGCTCTATTTGGTCTTGAACGCTACGAAGAAGCTCTCGCTGCATACAAACAGGCTCAGCAGCTTGATATGCCTCATCCTGATCCACAGTTCTATCATGAGGAAGGAGTGGTGTACGAACGACTTGCTCAACGGGCGTATGAGGAAGAGAGACAGGCGAGGGAGAATTGGAAGCCGACGAGGGAGAGCAATGCATACGATACCGTTGACTGGCTGGAAAAGGAGCCAATTTGTTTGCGGGTTTTGTCTGGGCATACAAGTTCTGTTCAGAGTGTAGCGTTTAGCCCTGATGGACGAGTATTTGCTAGTGGAAGTGAGGATGGGACGATAAGATTGTGGAAGGTAGCAACGGGGCAGGTAGTCAATACTCTTTCAGGAGATACAGGGTATATTTGGAGTGTAGCCTTTAGTCCAGATGGACGGGTGCTTGCCAGTGGAAGTTCGGATGGCGGAGTGATAAAATTATGGGAGGTAGCAACGGGGCAACTAATCCACACTCTTTCAGGACATACAAGCTATGTTTGGAGTATAGCGTTTAGCCCCGATGGACGAGAACTCGTCAGTGGAAGTAGTGATAACACGATAAGGTTATGGAAGGTAGCAACAGGACAGGGAGTCCAGGCTCTCTCAGAACATACAGGTGTTGTTTTAAGTGTAGCCTTTAGTCCAGATGGGAGACTACTTGCCAGTGGAAGTCTTGATAAGACAATCAAACTATGGAATATGCAGACAGCAGAACTTCCTTCGACTCTTTCAGGACATATAAGCGATGTTAATAGTGTAGCCTTTAGCTTAGATGGGCGATTGCTTGCGAGTGGAAGTCTTGATGAGACAATCAAATTATGGAATTTGCAAACGCAAGAAATTTTGCATACCCTCTCAGGCCATACAAGTAAAGTTAATAGCGTAGCATTTAGCCCCGATGGACGACTCCTTACGAGCGGAAGTGACGATGGAAGTATTAGGTTATGGAGTGTGCCAGAAGACAAATAGACGTGAGGGGATGAGCGAATTGTAGGGGCATTTATTTATAATGCCCTCGCGCTGATCAACCATGTTCGCAAGGATTGAGGAACGTATACAATGGATGAGAAACGTGATCTACGGGACGAGGGCGGAATGAATTATAGCCCCTATATTAGTCAACACCGTGTACATTTCGGGTGTGAACAAACTGTAGGGGCTATAATTCATTCCGTCCTCGTCCCGTAGATGATGTGAGCAGGGATTGAGGGACGTTTACACAATCCCTCAACGCGTGTTTGTTGCTCACAGGGCGTTATGAATAAAAGCTCCTACAGATGCAAATGTCTTCCCGAATTATCCTGTAATCGCCCCCTCAGACGCGGACGCCACCAGCTTCACATACTTCGCTAGCACACCCTTCTTATACTTGGGTTCGGGTGCGTGCCAGTCGCGGAGGCGCGATTGGATTTCTTCGTCGCTGATTTCGAGAGTGAGGGCGTTGTGGTCGGAGTCGATGTTGATGATGTCGCCGTTTTGGACGATGG
>CAXUGH010000341.1:0-5531 GCA_964250365.1 uncultured Ktedonobacteraceae bacterium | reverse complement strand
ATACGATTACTTATCTAAATAGAATAGTTATAAATAAAATTCTGATACAACTTGACATACCGTCGAATTTGTGTTACAGTATAACAAAGGGGAAGTAAGTAGATACTCTCACTGTAACAAGTTCAGTTGCATACAAGTTGTCTTGACCGGATGAGAAACGAGGTCATCCAATTAGTATCTTTCGGTTTTTGCACAGCGAGCAAGCGGCATCACAGCAACTTTCATACTCCCTGAACTTGAACTATGAACAACTCTTCAAGCTTCAAAGGGTGCGTAATCCCTTTGTGCTGCGAGCCGTCAGTTACTCCACACTTGCCTCCTATCTGGAATGTCCCTGGTGTGCTACCATGCGTAGACGCAAAAAGGCACCCAAAGAACCGACGCAGTACCCCATTGTACAACAATCCTCTCTCTTCGGCCCAGGTCCCCCCGATGCACGCGCTATTGGTACTCTGCTCCACACAATAATCAATTATTTGCATGCGTCGAACGGTCCACTGTCCGCGGAAAAACAAATGCTCCTCCTGACAAAACCTGAACCGCTGGATCGCTTTATTCGGCGCGATTTGCATTCTCTTCTGCAACGTGAGGGCAAAATTCAGCTTGCTCTGACTTTGAACGACCTACACTATGATGCACGACTACTGGCGCGTTCGCTCATCGAGCCGATCATGCGCTATCAACGCGAGCTTGCCGACAATGGATCAGTCGTCTTTGGAGTCGCAGAACGTTTCCAGGTCAAGCTCTCTTCGACTCGCAACACCTTCGCAAATTTTCCAGGGCGCGGTGGCTACGTTGGCTTGATCGGCGAATTTGACCAGATACGGCTTTCCAGAGGACGCGATGGCTCCGACTCCAGAGGCATACCCGCTATTATCGAGTTCAAGAAGAGTCTTGGGTGGAGAAAAAAGAGAGAAGACGAGGCTTCAATAGAGGGAGAGTTGATCGCTCATGAGCAACCTACAGTATTTCATGCCATGCAACTGATGATCTACTGGCTAGCATTTCAATCGCTATGGGATACAGAGGAGTTTGTACGCAATCAACGTGGTATGGCAACAGAGCTACCGATGCAGCTTCGTCAATCGCTTGACATGATTATCTACAACTTCTACGACGGAAGTCAGTACCGGTTGATACCTACAGACAACAAAGAGGCACTTTTGTCATTGATCGAATGTGTCTTTTATCTCGACTGGTCGCTGAAAAGTGGCTACTCTTACCAGTCGCCCACGCACGATTGTCAGCGCACTGCTCCACTCGCCGAGCTACCAGAACACGCTATTCAGGTGCAGGTTGGCGAGACGTTGCTACCGGCTAAAGAATGCTACACTCTAGCCCTTGCCGCCTTCGAGCGTTTCAAAGCCACCATTACATGGGAACAGCTTCCCCATCCCGTGCAAAATTCGGAATAATCGTCTGCTCCTCGTCATCTGCTAGCATGGGCAACGACTCATTAAAATAGTCGGGATACACTCTATGCAGACACTCTTCCGCCAGAGTATGAATGAGTTCTTCCTCTGCCCAGGGATAGAGTTCGGGATGTTCGTAGAAAACAACCAGCATCGCGTCGTCTTCCTCAAAGGCCAGAAACGTGTTCCACACCTTACCAATTGCGATAGCCTTTGCGCTCAGTAGTGTCTCCGCCTTGTTGGATTCGATTAGAAGGCCGCCATGTTCCTGTGGTTGCACCCAGTACACGCCATCGTCGAGCAACTCCACGCTGTGTGCAACACCCCAGGGGGTATACATCTCTTCATCCATATGTCTTATGCCTGCTTTCTCAACAATTTCTAAAGCACTAAAAGAAATCATATCTGATGAATCATTCTTTCATCGTGGGAATTTTGTGGTATTAGATGAATTATAGAACAAAAATTCTAAAATGTCAATACCTGAATTATTACATCGTCAATCTTCATATGTCGCTCGTTTGCAGAGGGAAAGCGCGTCATATGAAGATTTTCGCTGTTAAATAATTTATTGACATATACTACGTCATATCTCACATTCTATGGACAATATAGCCCGATTGTGCTAGTGGACGTTGTTTATATAACTGATGAAGTGTTATACTTGCGCTATAGAAAGCAAGATAGGGAGCCACACATGCAGCCATTCGCCTTTGGAGTCCACTCGACGCCGCCTCTTATGGACCCCAATGGAATTATGCAAAGAGCTGATGACATTCGAGCCATTCAGCATATGCTGACCGATGAGCATACATGTGCGGTTGTACTGGTAGGCAACCCAGGCGTTGGTAAATCGACGCTTGCCACTCTTATCTATCACCGTCTGCTGCTTGCAAAACAGGAGGGCATGCCCGCCCCACGCCATCTTGTATGGCTGCGCCTCAATAGCTACACAACCATACCCGACTTGATTTCCGCCATGTTACAGGGGGTCGGGGTGCAAGAACCAGACCTCTTCCTGCTCCCCCCTGAACAACAGATAGGCGTGTTGTGGCATGCTCTACGGCGTACTAACGAAAACGCCTTAATTGTTCTCGACCAGTTCGAGGCTCTACTGCATCCAGAGACGAAGCAGGGAGTCGCGGGTCGTGGTTCGTTGCCGCTCTTCCTGTCTTTGCTTCAATCCGATCTCGGTGCCACACGCGTTCTGCTCACGAGCTATCATGCCCCCTTTCCACAGGAGGTCATGGAGCAAACACGCTTGCGTTCATACCTTGTGTCGCGCATCAGTCTGCCAGAAGGCGTAGCACTGCTCCAACAGCGTGGCGTGCGCGGCACACCCGAAGAACTTTCGCTCGTCTGGCAGCGTTGTAGTGGGCATGTCTTCGCCCTCTTGTTCTTTAGTGCTCTGCTCGAACTAAGCGGTATCGCTCCGGGATATCTCTCACTGGCACCTGAATATCAGATGGTGTGGAATGGAGAAGTTGCCTTCAATTTGCTCTCTATGCTCTTCCGTAACCTCAATCCACTTCAAAAGCAGACACTACGTACACTGAGCCTGTTTAACGAACCAATTCCGCTACAGGCCATTACCATGACTCTCAGCAGCGGCAAGTCTCAGAGTACGTCGGAAATTCAACAGTTGGTCACCCTTGTTGAGCGCGAGCTACAGACATTAGCGCGACTTTCGCTTGTGCAGGTCATGCGTGACGCTCAAGGTGTCTATTTTTCGCTGCATGTGTTACTCCGTCAATACCTTCATTCTCACTATGTTGACCGAGAGCAAACTCCTGGCAGTAAGGCAGACTTGAGTTTGAGTGGGCTATTTCAACTAGAGCAGGGAGGCATAGAGAATCAAGAGAGTGCCATTGCACACGGGCACACTCAAGTTGCCAGCTACTATTACGCGCTCGCTCAATCGTTCGCACCTGCATCAAATGCACCGCGACAGGCGAGAGAGTTAGAGCCGCTGGTTTCTGCTATCCGCCATCTCTGTCTCGGCTGGCAGTGGCAACACGCGTGCGATCTGCTTTTCAGAGAAGGTTTGCATGAAGACCTTGTACGGCTCGGTGCGTGGAATGTGCTAATAGGCATGTATACCTCTCTCTTACCACCCTTTGGCATGGTTCCGCGCCATGATGCGGGTTTCGTTGCCAGTCATCTTGCAATGCTTTACGGACGAATCGGCGAACTAGAGCAGAGTCAATCGTACTTCGATCAGGCTCTAACGCTTCAGCATGAGAATCAAGACACCTATGGAGAAGCCGTCACGCTTGCCAATCAGGGGGAACTCTATCGTATGCGCGGCAACCGCGAACAGGCACATCTGCACTTCGAGCGTGCCATTCTGATTAGTCGGCAACAACAGAATCAGCAGAGCCAGCGGCAAATTCAGCTACAGTCCATCGTCCTGCATAATATGGGACTGCTTTATGCCAGCGCGAAGAACTACACGCCCGCCCTGAGCTGTTATATTCAGGCTCTGCGCCTCACCTACAAACTGCAGAATCAGTATAACAAAGGCATTATCCTTACTAACCTCGGCATGCTGCTCTATGAGAAGGGTCAGCAGCGCGAAAGCATCGCCATCCTGCTCGCCGCCCTTCAACTACGTCAACTTCTGCAAGACCCCAGCGTCGTCCTGCTCGAACGTTTCCTCATCGCTCTCGAACAACACATAGGAGCCTCCACCTACGCCAATCTCTGCCAGTCCGCGCTCTCCATTCAACAACACATCATAGAGAGCCTCGTGCATGACCCCACTCCCAACCCAGATGTAGCACCCGCTCCTGTGGGGGTATGATTATGAATGTTGACCAAATAATGCGGGTATAGTCGCGGGAAGGCAGGAAGACCCTTGCGGTCTCCCTGCTGCCCTGCTCGCTTGCTGTCACGGAATCTTAATGCTTATTTGTTGACTATGAGCGTACCATGAGGTATTCTTTGCTGGGCACTATGCTATTACATAGCAAGAACCAAATATATAAACTGCACATATTCTATAATGATTGACATAAAATGAGTATTACAATGAAAACATATTCATGGCGTCTCCTCCTGGGGAAAATTATCAACGACCCTCAGGAGAGGCAGCGTATTGCGTTCCAGATAGGTGCCAATCATGTTACGCTGACGCGCTGGGCAACAAACAAATCATCTCCACGCTTAGAAAGTCTGCACCGCTTGTTACAGGCTTTACCTAAGTATCGACACCAGTTTCTTGCGCTTATCCCCGAAGAGTTTCCTGATTTCTTCGAGGAGCAAGCCGAGGAGAGTGAGGTCATACCAGAGATTCCCTCTGCATTTTATGAGCGTGTGTTACAGGCATATACAGCGACACCGCAGTACATGCGCTCATCGTTGGTGCGCGTCACTATTGTACAGCAGCTGCTAGGCCATCTTGACCCGCTGGGCAGAGGCTTGGCGGTGAGTGTTAGCGTGTGTATGCCACCTGATGATAATGGAGATATTCGTAGTTTACGCGAAGATATTGGACGGGGCACGGGACCTTGGCATAGCCATCTCAAAAATCGCCCGACTTTTCTCGGCATCGAGTCGCCACAAGGGTACGCGGTAGCAGAGGGACACCTTATCGTGATTCGTTCGCGCGAGGAAAAGATGGAGCGTTTCCCAAATCATGTCGTTGAGTCGGAGGAAAGCGCGATAGCATGCCCTATCCTGCTGGGTGATGGCGTGTCGGGAAGCGTGTATATATCGAGTCCGCAGCTCGACTATTTTCTGCAGCCAATGCAAAATCTGGCTGAAAGCTATGCGAATCTCCTCGTTCTAAGTTTCGAGCAAGAGAGCTTCTATAAGCTTGGACAGATAGCTTTAGGCATGATGCCTGCGTATGAAGTACAACAATTATATATGTATCAATTCCAGCAGCGCGTCTCACATTTGATGCGAGCAATGCAGGGAACACAGCAACCAATCTCGCGTATACAGGCCGAACAGAAAATTTTGCAAGAGATAGAGGATGAGTTGCTGAGTAGTCAGGCCGAGGAATAGGAGCCAACATCGTTTACAGGACAGTGACGTTGGGGCATGACAGGGACAGAGCCGCTGTCATTACCATACAACCGACGTGGCCACCCATGCAGTCACGTGAAGTATAGT
>CAXUGH010000340.1:0-5544 GCA_964250365.1 uncultured Ktedonobacteraceae bacterium | reverse complement strand
TTCTACGCTGATTTGCAAATCGTTGGTGAGTTCGGCAAAGAGCTGATTTTTCGCTTCAATGAGGCGACGACTCGCCTCGCGGTGACTCGATATCTGCTCACCGCTCAATTGAGCGACGAAGCGTTGTGAGAGGTTGGCAGAACTCACAACCTCTGCACCAAATGAACGCACCAGTTCAACCGTGCCAGCATCGACACGCGCAATGTATGGAATTGCATTCAGCGGAGAATATTCCATCGCAACCCGCATTCCCGGCTTGAGCAGGCTCTGTACATGCTGTTGCATCTCTTCCCATGTGCGAAATACCAAGCGCGTTCCAGGCAACGAACGCAACACATGCGACTCAACCGCGCTGATAATCGCCGTTGGTTCGCCCTGCGCTGGCACAAAATAGAACCAGCGTCGCGTGTACATATCCTGCGCTGGCAGCGTCAACACCTGATACGCAATGGGATTCGATTTGCGAAAATCATAGAAGAGCCAGCCGTCTATCTGCTCGTCCTGCAAGGCCGTTTGAATGCGTGCGATATCCATATTCTTTTCCTTTACCATCAGGAATGGTTATCAATGAAGATTGCGAATGTGTAGCAGAGGGGCATCCCTCTGCCACACATTCGCAATCTTCATTGAATACAAACCTTATTTGTCGCGCTCATGCGATGTGAGCGCGGCCTGTGCTGCGGCGAGGCGTGCAACGGGGACGCGGAACGGCGAACAACTTACATAGTTGAGGCCGACCATGTGGAAGAACTCGATGCTATCGGGATCGCCACCATGCTCACCACAGATACCCAGTTCGATATCTGCATTCGCGGAACGGCCTTTCTCGGCAGCCATGCGTACCAACTGGCCTACACCATCACGATCAAGCGTCTGGAACGGGTTGACAGGCAGAATCTTGACCTTCTGCTTCGCCCCTGGCTCGTCGAGACCATCAACGTAGCGTAGCAGGAACTTACCCTCGGCGTCATCGCGGCTAAAACCGAAGGTGGTCTGCGTCAAGTCGTTGGTGCCGAAGCTGAAGAAGTCGGCAACAGTTCCAATCTTGTCGGCGGTCAGAGCAGCGCGAGGCAGCTCGATCATCGTACCGAACTTGTACTCGATGGCACCACCCACCTCATCGGCGATTTCGTGTGCAACGGCCTCAAGCTGGCGACGCACCTCTTTTAGCTCGTTGACATGCCCGACAAGAGGAATCATGATCTTGGGATGAATTTTCTTGCCTTCCTGCGCCAGTTCACGCGCCGCCTCAAGAATGGCTCGCGTCTGCATCACGTTGATTTCGGGATACAGCAAGCCGAGACGACAGCCGCGCAGACCGAGCATCGGGTTCATCTCGCGCATTGAGCCAACGGCTTCAAGCAGTTCGCGCTTCTTCGCCAACTCCTCTGGATTGTCGCCCGTTGTCTCAAGGCGCGTCACCTCGACAAGCAAGTCCTCATATGATGGCAAGAACTCGTGCAGTGGTGGGTCGATCAGACGAATGACAACAGGATAGCCTTCGCCCGTATTGGGGTTCACCATTGCCTCGAAGATGCCTTTGAAGTCGCTGCGCTGGAAGGGTAGCAACTTGTCGAGTTCGGCTTTGCGCTCCTCGGTTGTCTTGGAGAGAATCATTTTTTGCACAATGGGCAGGCGTTCCTGCTCCATGAACATATGCTCCGTGCGGCAGAGGCCAATGCCCTCGGCACCAAAGGTAACGGCGCGTTGAGCGTCGCGTGGATAGTCGGCATTCGCCCAGACGCCCAGTTTGCGCTCTCTATCAGCCCATGTGAGCAGTTTCTTCAGATCGACCTCTTTATCGTAGTCGGCGTCAACCGTCTTGATGATGCCAGCGAAGACCTCACCGGTAGCACCGTCGATAGAGATGTCATCGCCCTCTTTGATTACCTTGTCAGAGCCAACAACGCGGAAGAGATGCTCGGCCTCGTTGACGCGAATATCCTCCACACCAGCGACACAGGGCAGACCGAGGCCACGCGCCACAACAGCCGCATGACTGGTTGCGCCACCACGCGCCGTGAGAATGCCCTTTGCCACGAGCATACCATGAACATCATCAGGGCTGGTCTCAGGACGTACCAGCACAACGGCGGTGCCAGCCTTACCAAGTTCCTCGGCACGGTCTGCATCGAAAATGGCCTTACCGAAGGCGGCTCCTGGAGAGGCATTCAAGCCCTTCGCCAGCAAACGACCTTCCTTTTCAGCCGTCTTTTTCTCGGCATCATCGAAGCGTGGCAACAGCAGTTGATAGACAAAGTTGGGATCGACCCGCTTGATAGCGTCTTGCTCTGAGATGAGACCCTCATCCACCATATCGACAGCAGTTTTGACGGCGGCGGCAGCACTGCGCTTGGCTGAACGCGTCTGCAGCATGTACAGGTGTCCACGCTCTACCGTAAATTCGAGGTCCTGCACGTCTTTATAGTGCTGCTCAAGACGGTTCGCAATGTCCTGAAATTCCTGATAGACATGCGGCAAATCCTGTTGCAAGCGGCTAATCTTGGATGGTGTGCGAATACCAGCAACCACGTCCTCACCCTGTGCGTTCAGGAGATATTCGCCATACAATTGCTTCTCGCCGGTGCCGGGGTCGCGCGTGAAGGCGACACCTGTACCACTATCGTTGCCCATGTTGCCGAAGACCATGCTCTGCACGTTGACGGCGGTGCCAAGCGTGTGTTCGATCTTGTTGAAGTTGCGATAGTCGATGGCACGTTTATTGTTCCACGAAGAGAACACGGCCTCGATAGCCTTCTCCAACTGCTTGTAGACATCGGTGGGGAAAGGCTCGCCCGACTGCTTTTCGGCGATCTGCTTGAACTCGACGACGAGATTTTTCAGGTCGGCGGCTGGAATTTCGGCGTCGGTTTTGACATGTGCCTTCTCTTTATACTGCTCAAGCACGTGCTCGAAATCCTGTGGATTGGTGTCCAGCACGATCTTACTGAACATTTGAATGAAGCGGCGGTAGGCGTCGTAGGCGAAACGCTCGTCGCCTGTGAGTGCAACCAGACCCTGCACCGTCTCGTCGTTGATGCCGAGATTGAGGACGGTATCCATCATGCCAGGCATGGAGAATTTCGCACCGGAACGCACGGAGACGAGTAGAGGATTATCTTTTCTGCCGAAGCCCTTGCCCGTCTGTTGCTCCACAATCTTGAGAGCCGCGAGAGCCTGCTCCCACATGCCCTGTGGAAAGTGCTTGCCCGCGTCGTAGTAGGCGTTACAAGCTTCGGTGGTGATGGTGAAGCCAGGAGGAACGGGTAGGCCAGCATTGGTCATCTCGGCTACACCCGCGCCCTTACCGCCGAGCAGTTCACGCATCTTGGCGTTGCCTTCACTAAAAAGATAGACCCATTTGCGTGGGGATTGTTTTACGGCCTCGTCCAGTTCAGAACGAGTAATTTGTTGTGTCATGTCAGGTTTCCCTCCAACGTATAACAAAAATAATTAGTTGCGCCTTTATGCACTCAGTACAATGTTTCTAGCCCAGCGTAGCACAGTACGGGCATGTTGAATGTAGTCGCTTGCCTGTTCCGCACTGATCACCTCGTCGGCCTCTTCGGGCGGCGTATCGACATAGAAGGCTTCGGGATGGAAAGGCGTCAACACGCCCATCTCATCTTGAATATTCGGTGGTGCGCCAACGGCAACCGCCAGCGTATGCAGATCGTGGTCATAGGGCACACGTCGTCCGTTATGTAGCACGCTAACGGCTTGGGCCGCCTTTTCAACCGCTTGATTGCAGAAGTCCGCACAAGCAAAGTGTCGTCCCAGACTCAATTCGACCGTCGCCGTCGCCATATCCTGTGCCGCTTCCGCGAAGACCGCCAATGCTCCCTGTAGATCGCCCTGCAATGGCTTTGAGTCGTCTTCGTCCTCTTCCTGAGAACGGGTCGTCTCATGAGCAATTATCGCTTGCGTATTGTCATCGAGCGTGACCCCTTGTGAAAGGAGCTGTTCGAGGTCCTCTGCGCTCTCGCCATTCGGCAGGATATGCCCATCGTTGTGCATCTGCGTCATACTGTGTGTCCTTGTTCAGCAGCTAGCTCGTATCTGTGTACATTCTTTTCGACCATCGTGCCCATAATATGCCTAAGAGATGTGTCCTGTCAATGCACACAAGAAAATTTTGTTTGGTCACGTGCGGGAGATGGGACAGCTTTTGTTGAAAGCTGTCAATGGGCGGCATTTTTTGTCGTCTCTTTTTTCGGGAGAGTGGATGCTGTGGCAAATCATTACCATTATTACCGATATTACCATGATTACCGACGAGCAACGAGAGAATAAAAAAGAGGAGAAAGGTATGTCCTCGCTATAAGGTCAACGGTATAATTGTACCTGAAAATGCGGTGAAAAGCAAGAATGATGAGTACTATAAAAGACATGGAGGATGCTCAGCTAGCAATCGGTAGAGCAGCTTTTCGTCGAGGATTGTACGGGAGGAATCTAAAACAGCGTAGCCACCATCAGTCAAACTATAAGAGCGGTGCGGACTCTCATTTGTCAGAGACATAATCCAACCTCTTTGCTCCAAACGAGCTAGAGCCGCATAGAGCGTCCCTGGCTCCAGAATGATGTCGCACTGCTCATTAAGCATCGAAATTATTTCGAGTCCATGCTTTGCGTCGCTCTTTAAGCAAAAGAGAATGAGTAGTGCGGGACTGGTGAAACGGCCTAGAGTGGGAGTAGTTATGTCCATTTCCATCCTCTTCCTGCTCATTGCATAAGTGGTGGCATTGTTTGTAACATCTCTTCTTTTGGTGCTACTTTGCGAGTATGAACGAGTGCTAACAAGCCTCGTAGGAGCATAAACACCGCAACAAGAGTGAGCAAAGCCAGTGAACCTAGCACTGCTGACAATAGTGCGATTCTATCGGTATAGGACCATGTACGAAGCAGCATTCCAGAAAGAGAGTAAATGTACACGGTGCCACGAAATTGTTGGTAAATGACTTACGACATGAGCGGGTTTTGCCCTCCGACGTTAGCACTTGCCCGTCCACTTAAGCAGCACAACCAGTATTCAAGTGGAAAGCCGCTCGAGAAGCGAATCGCTATGCACCATTTTTGTAAATTGAGTGCTCATGATTCGCCACAAAATTGGCCTTGAGTGTAGATCCCAGAATGAAGTGAACCCGAATCTGTACAATTATGCGGGAGGTGTCCCCTCTCGACAAGGAAGAACCGCCCGCATAATTCATCCAATTGTCTCCCAGCTAATGGGTCTGTCTCACATTTGGTGATGCAGAGGTCCTCTCAGCCCAGTTCTTGCTTGGCACCGGAGCCCTTTTGCTTCTTCATCCCTCCCTGTTGGGGTCCTCGCGCTTCTCATCTGGTTTCGAGCCACTCGTCATCACCAAATGTGAGACAGACCCAGCTCATTCTGGGATTTACACGCCAACCGGCATATCGAGAGCGACAAGCGCAGAGGTGATTTTGAGGAAGAATCAAACCGTGATCACCAATGGCTCGCCGGTTGCTAAGACCCGCACAGATGTTGTTGGGGAAAGCGTGGCGGTGGTTTGCTGGAATTGCTGC
>CAXUGH010000339.1:0-5567 GCA_964250365.1 uncultured Ktedonobacteraceae bacterium | reverse complement strand
GTTTCTTGTTCGCTTTCCTCTGCTTCAACTCTTGTCGCTTAAAAAAGGTACATTCGACAAAATTGAAGTAATTATCTATCTTCAGTTGTTAGTGTGCGGCACCATTTAGCGGTGCCCGCATAATATGCCACACTTCTCGCGCCATGTCAACACTTTTCTTAATGAGTTTTATAGAATTGGAAAAATTCATTTTAGTTCTTTTGTTACAAGGCACTACGTCCTTGTGACAGCAGCAAACCAAAACCGGATAAATAGACAAAGGTACTATAAAGTATTGACGCTCAACATTGTACAAGTTACTCTTTTCTATGTATGCATATATACACATGTACGCTAAATTCTGAGAAGGAAATGTCGTTTTATGAAATATTTTTTCTGGATTGCCTTTGCCGTATTTTTAGCCGCTTCAATTCCGCATGTCGCCTATTTCTTTGCTTCATTTGAGCCATCACAGGGACCAGAAGGTATCTGGTGGTGGGCAGTAAGCTACGCAATTGCTATTAGTATCGACGTTACTGTATATCTTCTCTCATGGACAGCGTTTCAAAGATACCGCCGCTATCGTACCCCCAAGGCGGTATGGCAACACTGGCTACTGATCGTTATGTGTACTGTATTCTCGTGGGCGGTGAACTGGGCATACGCCAAACAGTTTCACAGTCCAGCAATGCTTAGCTCGGCGGAGAGCGCGGCTCCCTGGCTCATCAACGTCTTTCCATTCATGGCAAGCGCATTTCCACTACTTGGTATTGTGTATACAATGATGGCTGAGACTATCTCCGAAGAGTCGTCCGAAGATAGGCAGATGCTGACACAAGAGCTTACGGCGTTGAGCGAACTTGCAAAGCAAACAAATTTGCCAATAGCCTCACTACGTCGCGCTCTTGTTGGTGGCGCGCGAGTGAACGCGGCAAGTTTACTTACGGAGATTGCGAACGACGCGGACGAGCAGAGTTCAGAAACTCCAAGTACTACTGCCGTCGTTGATAAAAATGATACGGCGAAGGCTAAGGCAATAACGGGGCAATTCGTGACAATTGAAAAAGAGAACACAGGTAGCCTAAAGAATTCTAATCCTGCGTTGCAAACGGTGAATAGCGAAGGAAATTCTGACAAACTGCAAATGACTATTGAGGCTTTGCGAAAGAATCCAGACATGACTGATGAGGCACTAGCTGAATATCTAGCATTGAAACGTCCAGCAAGTGCTCGCTTTTGGCGTTTGAAAGCCATTGAGATACTCAGCGCGAACCGCAAAGAGGCAAAGCCAGCACCAGTAGCACTTGACAGTTGGGCTTCACAGTCGGGGATGCTCGCTAATGCAAATGGTACAGGGAGTAAACACTAAAACCAGCATCATTTTGAGCAGTAAACACTTGAAAATGCAGAAATTTAAACGTCGCCTTGACGTTTAGAAAGTGGTATGCTAAAATTGTTTAGGTATAGCACAAGGCTCGCAAACTACCTACCTTGCATCGGTGTGTTGCAGTTTGACAGTGCCGTCTGCTCGTAACAAACAACAAGAAGCTCCAAATATTTAGGGAGGGAAGCAATGCCGACCACGTTTAACTATGCAAACATCTTGCATGCAGTCGGTCAAATACTCGATTCAATTGGTGTCAAGAGCTTTTCAATCCGCGAGGAAGAGGACGGGCTTTTCGTCGAAGGTTTCGATGGCGAGGGTCAGCTTCAGATTCAAGGTTGCTATGACATCGCTAGCTTATATGATCTTGTAAATAGCGCACAAATTAATGAGGAAAAGTCTAGTATAGTGAAAGATGATGGTACTCTTCATCGCTTCCTTGCTAGTCACGAGCGTGAGTTGATTGGTGCAACACGCTAATATAATACGCTATTGCCTGTAAGCAGTTGAGGAAGAACCGGAGGCGTAGTACCTCCGGTTCTTCTCTCATAAGAAGAAAGCTTCTTTCTTCTGCATATTTCATTGTTTATACCCTGTAATTATGCAAATGTATAGCGCGGAGTCTCGACTTTATCAACAAAGTATGATATGCTCATAGCTAAAGAGACTACTTCCTCTCATTTCAACAAAAATGTTGTTTCTAGACATTTTTGCTAATAGGTTTACACAGAGAAGTAGTACAGCACCTGAACAATCATAAAGCTCGGCCTGCGCGGTTTCTCCCACGAGAGGAGAATAATTGTGCCTGAAGATATCGCTTTATTCATTGACTTTGAGAACATTCGATACAGCATGCTGAATATTCAGCGAAGAGAGCCTGATCCACAGGAACTCATTGCTGTCGCGCGTCGCTATGGCACTGTCATGGTGGCCCGTGCATATGCAGACTGGTCGCGTCAACCCGAACCTTTCAAGGGCAGTTTAACGGCTGCGATGATCGACCGTGTTGATTGCCCAGCAAAGCAACGCGACCGTATTCGGATGGGAACGTTTCACTATACTTCTGGAAATGGTGCTACTGGTGCGCTTAGCACTCCTACTTACATCGCAGAGCAAGGAGCTGGCGGACCCTATCCACGCCAATGGCCTAGTAGTGCGACCGGTAGTTCAGGACCTCTTCCTGCGTTCAATGCACAAAACTTGAACAATGGATGGCCTTCTGAACAAGAGGCAGCTTTTAACCAGCAAGAGAACCTGGATGATTCGCTGCTTTCACTTGACGAGCGACTACCAGAAGATGAAAATTATGGTTCTGCCGACTACCAGCAGCGCGAATCATATAGACAATCTTTATCTTATCAAAATTCTTATGGTCAGTCTCCGACAGGTCCCCTTGGACAAAATGGTACAGGACCTTTGGGAGCCTACTCCGCAACGGGAAACACTGGTCATATGCCTGCGATCAATGGGAATACAAACAATGGCACCGTTGTACAAAGTACGGTTGTACAAAGTACGGTAGACCTGAATATGTTGATGGATATTATCGAAACTGTGTTTGATCGCCCTACCATTTCTACTTTTGTTCTGATGACGGGTGATAAAGATTTTACACGCATTAGTGCCCGTCTAAAGTTACGCCTAAATAAAACTGTTATTGTTGTTGGAATACCGGGAACCGTGAGCCGAGACTTAATCAGTAGCGCGAACCAGTTTGTGCCACTCGTTCCAAATGGAAACACGGGCTTGGTTTCTGGTAACACGGGCACGCTTCCCAGTATTAGTAGTGTAACAGTGCCACCAAATACGCCAACGGGAAACACGACACCCATGCCTGCAATTAGCTATCCAGCAAGCACCAGTTCCTCTGGTACACAGTTTCAGCAACCGTTTGGGACACCTGCAATGGACGTTCTGGACCCGCAGTTTCTCCAATTTCTTGATTATATCGACCGCAACTGGTCATGGCGTACCATTATCGGCGTCTCGAACTTTATCGGCGACCCGCTCAATCCTAAGAACCGCTTTCGGGGTCGGCTTACACGTGAATCCGCTCGTGAGTTGCTCAATACATGCATTCAACAAGGTATTTTGTTGGTGCAAACCGATGCAACGGGTGCCGAGGATTTGCGTCTCAACCGCACACATCCCGGCGTCGATGACGTTCTCAAGCAATTTGTGCGCTAAAAGTATTCTTACAAGCGTATACAAATGACATGCCAGGGCACACCCGGCATGTCATTTGTATACGCTTGTAAAGCATTCAAGGAGAAATTTTATGGACGAGTCCCGCGTCTCAGTGTTGCGCCGTATGGTTGCCAGTCCCAGCCCCTCTGGTTTTGAGCAACCCGTCCAACAGGTCATTCGAGACGAGATTCAGCAATATAGCGATACTCTACGTACAGATGTCCACGGCAATGTGATCGCGGCTCTCAATCCTGATGAGCAGCCACGCGTGATGTTGACAGCACATTGCGACGAACTTGGCTTCATAGTGCGTTACATCGACAGCGATGGTTTTCTCTATTTTGCTCCTATTGGCGGTTTCGATCCTGCTACACTTCCTGGTAGCCGCGTCGAGATACACACCCCTAGCGGTTCAGTGCTAGGGGTGATAGGCAGAAAGCCAGCTCATCTTTTAAGTGGCGATGAGCGTAACGCTATGCCGAAGCTAGCCGATTTGTGGATTGATGTTGGTGCAGCGAACAAGGAAGAGGCGCAGAAACTTGTTCCTCCTGGCAGCGTTGCGACGCGAGCGGCGCAACTTGAACCTCTGCGTAACGATCTGGTCGTTTCTCGCGCGTTGGATGACAAGTCTGGAGTATTCACAGTTATAGAGGCGATGCGCCGTATTTCTGCACAGCGCGAAAAGCTCAAGGCAAGTGTGTATTTTGTATCGGCGGTGCAGGAAGAAGTTGGTTCACGCGGCATACAGAGCAGTGTATACAGCGTCGAGCCATCCATCGCCATCGCGGTCGATGTCACGTTCACATCTGATCACCCTGGCACCTCGAAGAATGAACTGGGCGACGTGAAGCTGAACGGCGGTCCCGTCATCACCATAGGTGGACACGTCAACCCGCATGTCTATCAGATGCTTACGAAAGCGGCGGAAGATGCTGGTATCGTGTGGCAACTTGATGTGCAAGCTGGAAGTACATATACTGATACCGATATGATTCAGGTCGCAAGAGGCGGAGTCGCAACAGGATTGGTTAGTATTCCATGCCGCTACATGCATAGCGGTTCGGAGGTCGTGTCCTTACGCGATATCGACCAAGCAGCAGATGTACTCTCGCGCTTTGTGCTAGCGATAGACAAAGATACCAATATTATTCCCTAGCATTGTCAATGGACACAACAAAACGGAGATGAGACCGAGAGGTCTCATCTCCGTTTTGTTGTGTCCATTGACAATTTACTGCTGCATTGGTGGTATCTCTTGCGGGTATTCCGATTGCGGCTGTTCATACTGGTCGTATGCTTGCTGCTGTGCTTCATACTGTTGCCCGCCTACTTGCTGATTCGAGTCGGTATGCGGCTGATAGTATGGCTGCTGATAGCCTTGCTGGTATGATGAGCTTGGCTGCTGCTGCTGTTGCGTCGGTTGATAATACGGTTGTTGTTTCTGTTGCGTTGGCTGATAGTATGACTGCTGCTGATTGCGCGGTGAATACCACGAGTTCTGTCTCATACTCCATGTGTTGGAGCCAGCTATCATCGTGAATACGGCTCTTACAATCAAAGCGATGACGATGATTGAACCAATTCCCAGCAGAACACCAAACAAACCATGTCCAGGCCCTGCAAAGAAAAACAGCGGAATAATTAGAAACCAAAGGTAGGGTAATCTTGGCCCACGCCTATATCTGTACCGCATCGCGGTTTTCTCCTTACCATTCAAGGGAAACTATACTTCTGTCATTACTACGTTCGACTGCTACGTTCGGTTATAGTTTTGCGAAGGGAACGGACATTGCTGCGCTCGTCCGAGGGTGCGATACATCGGACCCCCTACGCCTGTTCTTGGCGATAAATTGGACCCCTACGCCTGTTCTTGAGTGACTACAATCGCCTATAGTAATGATGACGCAGACACGGCTACAAAATACAATCCGAAAATGATACGCGTTCAGCAATTCTTAGATTATGACAGCACCCGAGATGGTATCGCCATTCTAGCTGTAGAGAGACAGCAGACCTT
>CAXUGH010000338.1:0-5586 GCA_964250365.1 uncultured Ktedonobacteraceae bacterium | reverse complement strand
TACTTCCTCAAACGCAAAGATGTACGAGGCTAAAAAGTGTTTGGAAACTGAGCTCGCAACGCAAGCTCAGTTTACAAACACTTTTTAGCCGAGCTTCTTAGATGTAAACAGGACTATTGGGCTATTGGAAGTTGAGTCTATTCCAATTACCTGCAAAGTAATGTACACTACACAGTGTCTACCTGGATTGACTATATGCTGTTTCACCAATTCATCACGATTGCTATTTTTATTAGAACACCACAGACACAAAAGAACATTTCAAGCGTTCTACGTGGCTTGAGGAGGACAGGACAACTATGTTCACTTTTGTCAGCAATATTCCTATTTTTCGTCGTCTCTTCCTCGCCTTCGTGCTGGCGGCTGTCATTCCTGGCATCATCATTACCATTTTAGGAACAACCTTTGTAAGTGGATTAAACACAAGAAGTCAGGCTCAGCAAAAAAACCTTGCCGCTTTGAACGAAAGCTATCGCTTAGGGGGCTTACTTGCACAAATGGACGGTCTGCGCGACGAGGTTATCTCGCTCTCCCAGCAAAACATCTCTAATCAAAGCCAACTCGCTGAGTTGAACCGTGCCGAACGAGATTTCGACACGAATTCAAAGCTATTCCAGCAGAACTATCTTGTGGCAACATCGTCAAATATGACGGAAGTCAAGAACATTCTCGCTAGCGATGCACCTTCAGATTCATCAGCACAGACACAACTAAACACCATGGATCAGATTCTAGGCACAGACGGTCTCTGGAAGACGTATATGAACGCGAATGATAAGTTGCTGAATGTTGTTAGCAAAAACCCGACAAATGTTGTGCAAATCAATAGTAACAATATAGAGGTTGCGACACAATTAGGGCCGTTAGAAAAGGCGTGGAATACGGTTACAAGTGCGACTCAGCAGATGAGCACGATTATTGCGCGGGTAGGACCGTCTCAGGTAAGTCCAATTACACTTGCTACAGTGATTGCCTTCCTCAGCACCATCATGGTAGTTATCGCGATTGGTTATATCGTCAACCTCACCATTACTAATCCTCTACGCGATCTCGCAATACTAACAAGACGCATCGCCAAAGGTGATACTAACGCACGCGCAAAGATGAGTAGTCGGGACGAAATTAGCATGGTTGCTAATTCCATGAATAACATGCTTGACAATATTGTACGACTGATTCAGGAAACGCAATCGCAACGCGACCTACTTCAATCACAAGTAGAGAAGTTGGTGAGCGAGGTGAGCGGCGTCGGCGACGGTGATCTGCGTATCCAGGCGGAGGTTTCAGCCGATGCATTGGGTGTGCTGGCAGACTCCTTCAACTACATGGTGGAAGAACTAGGAAGTCTGGTAGTACGGGTCAAAATGGTGGCAAACGAGGTGAATGATTCGACCGTCACTATTCTTGATAGCATGACTCAACTGGTAGAATCCGGTGATGGGCAGATTGCTCAGATCAACGATGCTGCCGTTGAGGTCGAACGCGTGTCCTCTTCTAGTAGCCAAGTGGCTGAACGTGCAAGAGTTCTTTTTGATGTCGCTCGCGATGCTCGTCAGGATGCACAGGTTGGTCGTCAAGCGGTGCAACAAGCGGTCGAGGGAATGGGACGTATCAACGAGAATGTCTTGCTTACCTCTTCTAAGGTCCATGAGTTAGGCGAACGCTCACGAGAGATCGACGAGATTGTTACCGTGATCAACAGCATCTCGCATCAAACGAATAGACTCGCGCTCGACGCCGCAATTCAGGCGGCAATGGCAGGAGAGAACGGTAAAGGCTTCGGTGCGGTCGCCGCTGACATTCGTCGGCTAGCCGAACGCTCGAAGGAACAGGTAAGTTCAATCACAAGGATTGTACGCAGCGTTCGTGAAGAAGTCAACGAGGTGTCGATCTCAATGCAAGATACCGAGCGCGAGACGCTTTCGGGTACACAGCTAACACAAGAAGCCGGTTCCTCGCTAGAGTCGATCTTTACCGCAGTTGAACAACAGGCGCGTGAAATCGAGAACATCAATAGAGTTGCTATGCAACAGTTGCAATCCTCGAATGCAACTGTGCAAATTATGCGTGGTGTGTCTGCATCCACTCAACAAAGCAGCGAAAGTACGCGCAACGCTTCCGCCAATATGGAACGTCTCACACGCCTTGTCCAGCAGCTACGCTCTTCTGTAGAAGCATTTAAACTGCGCGATAATCAAGACTACTTCGTCCCGAATGCACAGGTCAACGCATTGCTTGATGCAGAGCAGGAGAACCAGATGACGGTAAGCGGAATTTTCCGTACTGTAAGTAATGGCGCACAAACGCCGCAGTTTGCGAATAGTAACTTCTCCTCAAAGGCACTGCCACCAGCCTCATTTGACGACGCGTTCGATGCATTCCCGATGATACCAGAACAGCAATATAACGACAGCTTCTCGACTGAGTATGATGGATATAATGAACAACCATTTAGTACAAATGGGCGTAGCAGATAATAGATAACCTTGAAAAGAGAGGATGACGAGAAAATGTTTTCTCTTGTCATTCTCTCTTTTTATATAACCCTTTGGTTATAGATAGCATTCAGAACACCTATCTTATTCCGTAGACTTCTAGCAGTTTTCTCTGTTACACTTGCTTCATAGCAAAAACAATGTATCTTAATTGCCAATAAGCGCAGAAAGTGATGAGCAAGATGGTAGCAAAAATAACGCACAGAAATGCACTACAAGAGGCCGCGCAGATCGTCAAGCGTTACGAACTCGCGCAATCAGGCACACAACGCTGGGCTTGCGAAGTATGTGGAATGATTCATAGCGGTCCTACTCCTACCACTTGTGACAGTTGTGGCACTAGCGACTTTGTGCAAGAAGACAAAACAAGCAGCGAAATTGGCACGCGCTGGTAATACGTTTATATTCCCTCTTCCATAAGGTGGTGGTAGCAACCTCTCGGCTACTACCACCTTCTTCGCTTGTGGTGGGTTATATCACGCAAAGCTTATGTATCAAGCGGACTGCAATCGTTGTCGCACTGCCTCATACAACACAATTCCCGTCGCCATTGCTGCATTCAGCGACTCAACGTTATTCGCTAATGGAATGCTGATGGTATGTGTCGCTAAAGCATGCGCTTCCTGTGAGGGACCGTGCGCCTCATTGCCAATGATCAAGGCGAAGGGCTGCGTCAAATCCTGCTCGTAGTAGAAATTGAGACTACCCGCTTCGGCAAGCAAGACACGAGAACAATGTGTTTGTACAGCGGTAGCAATGGTAGCCCAGGAAGCATCTGTTTCAATTGGTAGGAAGATATGCGTACCCGCCGCCGCACGCACCACTTTCGGACTATAACAATCGACACAATGAGGCGTAAGTAGCACTGTATCGACATCGGCGGCAAGAGCAGTTCTCAGAATTGTCCCCATGTTGCCGGGGTCGGCGATATCATCGAGAATAAGCAATGCAGGTCGTTGTACTTGGGCGTCGCTCTGCTGTAAACGTCGTCCACGTACCTCCGCTGGCACAAAAGCAGCAAGTGGTAGTACACTTACAACGCCTTGTGATGTAACGGTATCGCTAATGGCCTCGATGACGCGCTCGCTCACCTCTATGCGTTGCTCATCAGTCATGCCGGGTAAAGTAAGCAAACGAGAAAGCAGTGCGGCACCATTGGGAGTACGTCGTAGATAGTCAGGCTGATAGTAAATTTCTTGAGGTAGTACATTGGCATCCAAGAGTGCGGTGAGCAGATGAAGACCTTCCATTAAAAAGAGGCCATGTTTTTTACGACCCTTTGCAGTGTGCAAGTCTTTGAGTTTGCCAATACGCGGATTTGTTGGACTGGTGATAAGCATACTTTATACCTGCTACAAAGTAGAGCTAGGCTCATCTTCGAGAGATGAGCCTAGCTCTACTTTGTATATCTGCCTTACTCAGCAACGGCTTGAAGAGCCTGCTGAACGAGTGTGCTAAACGCTGCCTCGTCATTCACAGCCATTTCCGCCAAAATCTTGCGGTCAACCTCGATATTGGCGGTGTGGATAGCATTCATAAGCTTGCTATAGCTCACCCCATGCATGCGAGCAGCTGCGTTAATACGCACAATCCACAGGCGACGCATGTCACGCTTGCGCGTGTGACGGTCACGTTGTGCATAGGTCATAGCGTGTATCGCGGACTCACGTGCCTTCTTAATCAGGCGGCGACGCGTACCACGATGACCTTCAACCATCTGTAAGACTTTTTTATGTTTCGCGCGTGATGTTACACCACGTTTTACCCTTGGCATTGTCCTTTTTCTCCTTCTGTAAAATTACAGCTAAAATGCATATGGAAGTAGACGTTTCATTCGTCGAGTATCACTCGGCTTGAGTTCAAACATCTTATCCATTGCGCGGACAGCTTCGGGGGATTTGTTGCGGCGCAAGTGGTTCAATGCCACTTTACGGCGCAGGAACTTGCCACCAGCGGTGACTTTCACACGCTTCGCCATAGCCTTATGAGTTCTTAGTTTCTGCTTCATTTCTCTTTCTTTCTATATCGGAATACGGGGCAACAAGGTACATACTCTTCTTGATGTATTCATGCAATTGCACACATACTGGTCAGGAGAGACGTTTGAGTGGAGATAAAATCATCTTCCAATTGCTCCATCTAAGGCGCAGAGAAGCCTTGTTCAAGAGCCAACCCCGCTTTGCGACACGATTATAGCATAGAAGAGAGAAAGAGTCAATGCGTTTTTGTGCGCTATGATTATAACATAGACAAGAGAAAGAGGCACGGCGTTTTGTGCGCTGGTAGCGCACAAAACGCAGTGACTCTTTCTCTTCTCGCGCCGTAGGCGCGAAGGTCTTGACAAATGTTTTAGCCATCTGATATCATAATTTTAGAGATATAAAAATCGGTAAACTTAATCTTTTAGAAGGTTGAGAGTTGTCTATGTCGCCCGAACTTCGCACGCTGCCCATTCGCGCAGTTGATTGCTTGAAACTTTGCTATAAACTACACGAACGAGGCGAGCGTATTACTACAAAAGGAATACGTGAGCGTCTGCAATCGTTGGAGCCAACGGGTCAATTGAGCGATGCCAGCGTTACGCAGTTGTTCAAATGGCTCGCGGAACGCGATTATGTACGCCACACACCCTATCACGGTGTCGAACTGACGCAGCAGGGAGAGGCGATGGCGGCAGAGTTGGTGCGCCATCATCGCTTGCTTGAATTATTCCTGGTGAAAATCATGGGCTTTCCGCTCGATCTGGTTGATGCCGAAGCAGAGCAGCTTGAACACGCTATGTCAGAAGCATTCGAGGAGCGCATGGATATTCTGCTGGGACATCCGACCGAAGACCCACATGGCGCACCTATTCCGAGCAAGACGGGTAAAGTTATTCTCACACCAACTCTACCACTTACGCAATTACAATCGGGGGAACGCGCTATCGTGCATCGCGTCAGCGATGAAGAGCCAGAGTTGCTGCGCTATCTCACGAGTCTTGGCCTTGTACCAGGAGTGCAGGTTCAGATGGATGCACAGGCACCATTTGGCGAAGTTTATACAATTCGTATAGCGTGTACACCTCATGCAGTTGGAGGCAGCGTCATAC
>CAXUGH010000337.1:0-5680 GCA_964250365.1 uncultured Ktedonobacteraceae bacterium | reverse complement strand
ACCTTGCCACTAGGCGTGACACGAACCACTTTGGAGGTTCCGGGGGCAAATGGAACGCCGCCGAAGAGAGCAACGTAGACGTTGCCATCAGGTGCAGCAATGACTCCCGTAGGGACTGGATCAGCTTCGTTCTTTCCACCTCGTGCTGGATTAGGGCCTGTGCTTGGCAAACCCGCGAAGACCGTGACGAGGCTCAATTGTTTAGTACGTGGGTTCACACGGTACAGTGTATTGCCGCCTCCGTCAGCAACGTAAAGCTGCCGATCAGTACCATAAGCGATACCATACGGGTTAGATTCCAATGAGTAACCATCAGGGTTGTGCGCGAACTCGTAGGCTCCTATGTTCGCAACTGTCTTTCGAGCACCACTACGAACATCAATGCGAACAACCGATGCATCCTCTGGTCGCGGCGCATAGCCACTATTAGTTAGTCCAACTGCAACATAGAGCTTGTCCCCTACCAGAGTGAGTCCAGCTGGACCAGTAGCCTCAAAGCCGCCAAGAGCGGTTGAGGGTAAGTGATCAGAGACTGTTGTTCTGCCACCCCAAGGCGTAATTTTGCTTATGCGACCAGTGAAGCCGCGAACGGACGGTCCAAAGACTGGATCGGTAATCGGCTCGGTTCCACCTAAGCCCGCCTCTGCAACGTAGAGCGTCCCGTCGGGGCGAACGACTAAGCCGCGTGGATTTGCCAAACCACTTGCGACAATTCTTCCCTGAGAGGCATTAAGCGTGGTCAACTGTTGTGCAACTGCGGCATGAGAGGGTTGTGCAACGAATGTTGTTGTAGACACTACACAGAAACCTAGGAGTGCCAATATAACGAACCAGAATTTTCTTTGTTTTTGCATTTGCATTACATCTCCTTTACGGATGGTTGTGTACAAGAAAAAAAGGGTGTTGCTCAGGTGACGGAAGTTCTCACCAGCGACAAGAAACAGTCTATCAGCGATGGCGCCAAAAAGCATACTTCTTTAGAGTCATTTGCTCTTTCTCCAGAGCAAATGACTCTAAAGAAGTATGACCTTATCGACTGCCCATACGGTTGATAAAGTCAGCGTTGCTAACGTATACTACTTCTATCTAATGAAATCAGAGGTAGGAAAATATTCTGTTGGGGAACACCTATGCGTCTCTTTTTTAGAACTGGTCTGTAGTATGTTGTTGGGGAACAAAAGACATTTGGGCATCTTGTTGGGGAATAAACAAGAAATATTCAGGGAGAGATATCATGCCAAAACCCGCTCGATACACTCTTATCTGGTCTGCAGAACGAGAAATGTACGCTGATGGCGCAGAAAATCAGAGGAATGCTTTCTCTCTGATGGAAGACGATTCGGCATGGTTTGACTGGCTAGGAAGTCGCACCTCATTTTCCTTTCAAGGTAGGCATGGTCGCTTAAACCTGCTCAAAGAGACGCGGGCGCGTGGAGGTGAAGGATACTGGTACGCCTATTTGCGGCAGGGCAAACGTACAATCAAACACTATGCTGGACGCACACCGGACCTGACTCTTGCGAGACTAGAGACATTGGCTAAAACGCTGAATACAAGCACAAGTCAGACACCCTCAATCCGCACGGTAACTTCGCCTTTGCCGGGTGAGACGACACTGGAACCCCTGCTCTCCTCGCGCCTTCATCCACCGCGTCTCTCGACACCTCTTCTCGCACGCGAAGCTCTTCTGAACGCCCTGGATGCCGCTCGTGAGCGCACGCTAACCCTCGTCTGTGCCCCGGCTGGCTTTGGCAAAACAACGCTCCTTGCTCAATGGGTCGAACGCCAGAAAAGCCAAGTCGCGTGGCTTTCTCTCAGTCATGAGCAGAATGATCCGCTCTGCTTTCTCAACTATCTGATAGGGTCGCTTCAGCAGATACAACCCGACTTTGGCAGCGATATTCTCGCCGATTTTCGCTCTTCATCACCAAATTTCCTTACCAGAAGTATCGTGAGTTTGGTCAATGAACTCGCCTCTCTTCAGCGAGACATAACGATTATCCTTGATAACTATCACCTGATCGGGAATTCCGCTATTCACGACGCGCTAGCTCTGTTGCTCGATTCCCTTCCTCTCCATATTCATCTGACCGTAGCCAGTCGTGGCGAACCGCCTTTTCTACGCTCACGCCTGCGTGCATCTGGGCAAATAACGGAATTGAGAACCGACGTACTGCGCTTGACGCGCACGGAACTGGAGAAATTGCTTACTGACGTGTTGCATCTGAAACTCGAACCAGATGAGTTGGACGAGTTAGAAAAGCGCATAGAGGGCTGGATTGCGGGCTTGTATTTGGCGAGCAGTGCCTTACAAGGGCAGACAGACACTGCTCATTTTCTCGCCGCTTGTACTGGTAAGAACCGGTACATCCAGACCTATTTTCTCGAAGAGGTGCTGTCGGCTCTGCCACAAGACATACAAACCTTCTTGCTCTCCACAGCCATACTTGAACGCTGTAATAGTGCGCTTTGTGTGGCTGTGACCGGTCAGGAGAAGCCCCGACATTTGCTCGAAGAACTGGCAGGGGCTGCTGTGTTCCTCTCTCCACTTGCTGAGCAGGAGGGATGGTATCGCTATCATCCACTCTTTGCTAACGCACTGAGACACTACTTGTTACGCATACAGCCGGAACTGATTACCACGTTGCACCTACGAGCCAGTCACTGGTTTGAGGCTCACGATTTGTCTGCGGAGGCCATCGAACACGCCCTGGCAGCTCAAGACCATCCGCGTGCAACCACCCTGATCGAAGGGGTTGCGGCAACGCTGATCAGCGAAGGGAAACTCACTCTATTGCAGAATTGGCTCGATGCGCTCCCTGAAGAGGTCGTGCGTTCCAGTCCTCGCCTCTGCATTAGCCGAACATGGCAAGAGTTTATCACCGCGCAACCCAACACATTCATCCTGTGGGTCGAGGCGGCGGAACAGGCACTGCATCTACATGAGAAAACACTACCCGCGCCAACGCTTGCCGCGCTTGAGAGCGAGATTATCGCGCTCCGTTCGATCTATACCGTTTCGTTCGATGACTTCTCCTCGGCGATTGATTCCTGTCAGCAGACACTTCAACAACTTCCCATCGAGAGTCACTATCTGCGCGGACTGATTTTGATGATTCTGGGTCTTGCGTACACGCGTAGCATCGACGTGAACGCTGCTGCGCGAGCACTCGCAGAGGCGAACAACAACATTCAGGAAGCAGGGCACGTCCTCCTCTTGCCCTATGTCATGATCGCACAGGCAGAGCTGTACATAATGCAGGGCTATCCCTTTCAGGCGGCAAAACTCTGTCATCACGTTCTCGCGTTAGAAACCGAACAGAGTGTCTCCTCGCTTTTTGTGATAGGTACCGCTCATGCTGAATTGGGCCGTCTGCTCTGGGAATGGAATAATCTTGCTGAGGCCAAGCATCATCTGCTACAAGCCTGGACGATGGGCAACAACACACAGAACATCTCCATCTTGTTCCAGAGTGCGTGGTTGCTCGCCCTAGTAGAGCAAGCGCAAGGGGATGATGCAGCCGCACAATCCTGGTGGCAGCAAATGGAATCGCTCAGTCAGCATGTGAGCTATGTTGAGCTTACTAAAGTCTTCGCGCCCATCCGCGCACAGTTTGCCTTGATCGAAGGTCGCCTGGAAGAAGCTCTGTTCTGGATGCGCGAGCAGAACCAGCGCGACGCAGCTTACGGCGACAAACACAGCGAACTGATCGACTTGACGCAAGCGCGTACACTGATTGTGATGGGTCAGACTGGCGTTGAGCCAGATGCTGGTACTCGTGTACTCGCCCTCTTAGAACACTGGTATGCCATAGCTGAGCAAGCAGGCAGGGTCAGAACACTGGTAGAAATCCTGATCTTGCAAGCTCTGGGACTCCAACTTCAAGAGAATCACGAGGATGCATTGTACAAGCTTCAGCGTGCCATCACTCTCGCCGAGCCAGGCAGATATATCCGTCTGTTCGTGGCTGAGGGCGATCCGCTCGCACGGCTCTTGCGCCATCTGTTGGAGCAGCAGCGTGTGCAGAAAGCAAGCGGTCACACATCGAATATCGCCTATCTCTGCACGCTGCTCAAAGCCTTCGCGCAGCCTGACACCTTCTTTCTGCCTATCGCACGCGCTGATGCTCAGCCGCTCTTTGATCCCTTGAGCTTACGCGAACGAGAAGTTCTGCGCTTGATCGCTCTTGGGCGCAAGAACCGCGAGATTGCCGACGAACTGGTGGTGGTCATTGGAACAGTCAAAGCGCATGTCAATATGATCTATCAGAAACTGGGTGTTACCAGTCGTGTGCAAGCCGTCACTCGCGCCCGCTCGCTCGGTCTGCTCGAAGCATAAAATTGGTTTTCTCCCTCAAAAGGTTATCCCCACATTAACCCTTCGATAGAGGTTCTTGTAGCGCACTTGGAGTACACTTCTGATAAATGCCTATCTAATGGCTGTTTCTTGTGAAATAAAGTATTCATCTGCTTCGTTCTAGCAGCGATTGTAGTTCTCGCTGCTAGAACGAAGCAGAGCCTATTGATGCATCCGGCAATTCGTTGGGGAGAGCGCACATTGCTTCGCTCGTGCGCGGACGCGATAAATCGAGTCCCTACAACCCTTTGTTTTTTGATGAATGCACCACTATGAAGAATTTTCGGGAAGGATGATGAGTCCTGTGAAATTGCGAACTCTCATTCTTGCCTTTCTTTGGAGAATAAGGAGTATTCTTATGAGTGTTTCGTCGTCTGCTCGTCCTGTTGACTCGTCGCCAGGAAAGTTACGATTGTTTCTGCAGCATTACCCACTGGTCTGCTACTTTGTGATGGCCTACGGGTTCAGTTGGCTGGCATGGTTGCCCTATGTGCTTTCTCAAGGGAAGGTGAGCTTCTTACCTGCGAGTTTGGCTGAGTTGGGCATTCTTCCTGGAGCGTATCTAGGACCACTCTTATCAGGGTTTCTCATGACAGCCGCGACAGAAGGCAGACCAGGAGTCGGTCGCCTCCTGCGCCGCTTTGTCCTGTGGCGGGTGGGCTGGCAATGGTACCTATTCACTCTCGTTGGAGTCCCTTTGCTCACTCTTCTGGGATATCTCGCGGTACCGGGTGGCGTGGCAGCTCTCCACAACCCTTTACCGCAAATCCTTTTGTTGTATCCGCTGTTCTTGGTCGTGGAAATTCTTACTAGCGCACTGGCAGAGGAACCTGGGTGGCGCGGCTTTGCACTCCCTCGTCTGCAGACGCGTTATGGTGCCTTGCTGGGAACCCTCATTCTTGGGACACTCTGGGGATGCTGGCATCTACCGCTGTTCCTCACCGCATGGGGACATGGTGCAACTTGGCTCGATATTGTTGTATTCATTCTAACAACTATAGGCAATGCTATCCTGATCACCTGGGCGTTTAATCATACGCGAGGAAGTCTGCTTCTGGCTATCCTGTTTCATGCAAGCCTGGATGCAGCCGGTAGTTCGCTGGGAAACTTCTTTGATATTCACTGGTTGTTTCAGACACAGTGGCTTGTGCAGAATAGTAGCCTAGCTCAACTTTTTAGTTTTGTGATAGTCCCACTGCTACTGATTCTCGTAACACGGGGTCGTCTGGGATATAAGAGGGCAACTTCACCCTCTGATGATATAGAGGGGCAAAGAGAGAGAATTAGCTGATAACTTTTGCAATACCCAGTTACTTGCCGCCA
>CAXUGH010000336.1:0-5729 GCA_964250365.1 uncultured Ktedonobacteraceae bacterium | reverse complement strand
CTGATATAGTGTGCAATCGCAGCATTTTCCCTACGCGTGGGAAACTGGTGATGCTGTCAATATTGTCCCAAGGAGTATACATTGCATATCCTTGACCAAGGTAAATAATCCCCTCGCGTCCAGTAATCAATGCTATGTTTCGCAAAGAAAGTGTTAATCCACCTCCGAGTCCTCCCAGTACCAGTAGAATAAGGAGGCTGGTTAACCATGCGTCGCTTCTTTTCGAGAATACGGCAAAGACAATAAAGAAGATGGCAAAGAAGCACAAAATGCCGAGGGCGATATTTCGCATTCGGCTCATCGTATAAACATGAGTTTCGCTCATCAAACTAGCAAGATTGCGAATTGTGTACATGGTTTGCTCTTTTCTAATCAATGGTACGAATTGTATATAATACGGCAAAAAAAGAGGTTGTGGAGACAGAAGGAAAGCAATTCGTCGATATCATCAAGACAAATGTGAAAAAAATGGAGGTGGCAAAAATGTTTTTGCCACCTCCATTTTTTGTATGTGCAATGCACCTTAATTTCTTGTAGCCTCTTCTACGAAGGATACCAATGTTCGCATATCGTTACGGGCGCGGTCTGCAACAGGATGGCTATAGTAGGGGACGCTTGCTAGAGCCTCGTATGCTTGTTTGCATTGTTGGGCGAGGAAATTGCGACAATATACCCTCGTGTTCGTATGGTTGAAGATGGTGAGGACCTGCTCCACCTGTTCGGAGGTAAGCGGTGTCGTCTGTGTGTATATGTCGCGTAAGAAGCTCTGCTCATGGGCGGATGCATGTTCCAGGGCGTGAAGGATGGGAAGGCTCTTTTTACGGCGGTAGATATCGCCCGCTGAGGTTTTGCCCAACTCTTCAGAGGTTGCCCAGACACCGAGCATGTCGTCGCGCACTTGAAAGGCGACGCCCATTGCCCATCCAAAGCGTCGTAGGCTCTCGATTGTCTCGCCATCAGGTGTGCCGAGCAATCCCCCCATTTCGGCGGCGCACGCCATCAACGCGCCCGTTTTGCGCTCAATCATGTCTATGTACATGGCGACGGAGATATTCAGGCGTTGCTCGAAACTGATATCGAGGTATTGCCCTTCCGATAGTATGAGGCAAGCGCGATCAAGTGCTGCACCCAGATGTGCCGCGACGATGCCTTCGACGCCTTCATCGAGGACACCCCACAGTGTTAAGCGTGACAGGGCGAACATACCATCACCCGTATTGATTGCTTGTGGAATTCCCCATTGCTTCCAAAGGGTAGCACGATGACGCCGTTCCGCATCACCGTCCTCTATATCATCGTGAATCAGCGTGAAGTTGTGCGTGAGTTCGATGGCTGCTGCCGCTGGTAGGGCGCGACGTAAATAATGCTCGTTGTCGTTCGCGGCTAGTCCCCACGCTCCCGACGCCTCATATGCAAGCAATAAGAGCGTCGGGCGAAGTAGTTTACCAGGATTGCTTTCAAGAGGAGCAAGGTTCGCATCTACCCAACCCAGATGATACTGCATCTGTCCATAGTATTCGTGTAGGGCGTTTGTTGCTTCTTGACTCTCTTCAATTTTGTGAACGGCGTTTCGCAGTGCCGTATTGATGTCTGTTACGTGACGACGGAGCGTTGATTGTATCGTTGTTGATAATGTCATTTTTACTACAATGAGACGGTGTGAAAGAGAAGCAATCTGTTATTCTCCTCGTATCCATAAACTACTGGAGGATGTCTCTACGAAGGACACACGAAACGTCTCTTCCCCTTTCCTTTCTTCTCGATACTTTATAGATGCATGAACTTAGCGATGAAGGTAATAGAAAACGGCTACCAGTACCGTTCCCACTGCAACCGCGATGCGCGCCAAGCCCTTAATACCACTGGCACGATATACTGGACCACATAGGTCACAGTAGCGATTGATGTACTGATAGCGATGTCCGCGCAAACCCTCGCGTACAATGACGACATCTTCATCTTTGCGCTGTGTGTGCAGTTCGTCGCATACATAGCGACCACAGCCCTTACAGGTGAATGAATCTACAAAATGCGAGGTTTTGGAGATGGACCATTGATCAGGATAGACCTGTGTGCCGCAGACATAGCATGCCTGTGTCTGAGACATCTTCATCTGCCGCTCAGCGCAGGGAGAATGCTGATGCTTGGGAAAGTGTTCCTGGCAAAAGCCATGATGACAGTCGGGGCAGCGACCAAGTGCCTCTTCGCTACACTCATGACAGCGTCGCGTAGCGTGAACTGCGGGCGTAAAGCGTTTGACTTCGGTTGTATTCTGCATGGTGATAGGTATTTCCTTGTGATGATAAAATCTTGAACCGTAAACCGTATTTCGTAGGGACCAGATGTATCGCGTCCGTTGGCTCAATTCATTGAGCGAGATTCTTGTCGATTATGTATAGGATGCACATAAATTTATCTCATGTGATAAATCATGCCTACGGATGCCGTAAACGTGGTCCCTACGAAATTTCATAATGTAAATAATAAATTCTATCGTGATGATAGTATAACATGGGCGTTGCGGCGAGACAACGAAAGCGATATTATAAAGAGACAAATGGAGGCACACAGACATGTCAACAACACTCCCGCCCACAATATGGGCACAGCATCGCCTTGAGTGGGGCAAACAGACGCATGTGATGGGAATTGTGAATGTGACGCCCGATTCTTTTTCGGGCGATGGAATTATCGAGACGACGCTTTCGGAAGAGGCACTGGTGAATCGTGCGGTGTCACAAGCGCAGAAGTTTGTGGCGGAGGGTGCAACACTCATCGATGTAGGTGGCGAGTCTACGCGCCCCAACGCATCGGTATCTGTTTCAATCGAGCAGGAGTTGGGACGAGTGTTGCCAGTGATTCGGGCATTGTCTGCTACGTTACCAAGTGACGTTATGATCTCGATTGATACGTATAAAGCGGAGGTGGCGTTCCAAGCACTTGCAGTTGGAGCTTGCATTGTCAATGATATCTGGGGCTTGCAACACGATCCGAATATGGTGGCGGTGGTGAAGGAGCATGGCGTGCCTGTGGTGTTGATGGCGAATATGCGTGGCTTCGACAAACATGAGATTGTGAGCGATGTATTGCGCTATCTGACATGCAGTATTGACATTGCCCTCGACGCGGGCATACAGTGGGAGCGTCTGATTATCGACCCTGGCATTGGTTTTGGCACGACGCCAGAGGAAAATTTGACGTTACTACGCAGGCTGGGTGAGTTACGAGCGTTGGGACGGCCTCTCCTGCTCGGCGTCTCACGCAAATCAACGATAGGGCGTGTGCTTGGCGGCTTGCCTGCTGAGGAGCGACTAGAGGGCACGGCGGCGAGCGTCGCGCTAGGAATCGCGCAGGGGGCAGACATTGTACGCGTGCATGACGTGCATGAGATGATGCGTGTGGTGAAAATGAGCGACGCCATTGTGCGCGGCACATTTACTATTACACCAGAATGGCAATAATATATCTTCGCATACAAGACAAGAAAAAGGCGGCTGGCTGTGAATTATCAAGAGGCTCTTTCCTATATCTATGGTTTCAGCGATTTTGAGCGCGGCTCTTCGTTTACGCGTGACCGCAATGAAAATCAGTTGCGCGAAACCTCGCTCCTCGAATTGCTGGGCAACCCACAGCAATCCTATAGCAGCACGCTGATTGCTGGGACGAAGGGCAAGGGATCAACGGCGACATTTATTGAGCGCGTCCTACGGCAAGCTGGCGTGCGTACTGGTCTCTATACACAACCCGACTTGCATACGTTTCGTGAGCGCACTCGTGTCAACGGACATCTTATCAGCGAGCAAGAGGTGGCGCAACTGGTGCCAGAGATACAAGCGGCTGTTGAACAGGTACAGGCGCGAGAGCAATATGGTCCATTTATTACTTATGAAGTAGCAACTGCGTTCACCTTTCTCGCCTTTGCACGTCAACGGGTTGAGCATGCCGTTGTCGAGGTTGGTATCGGTGGACGATTGGACGCCACGAACATATTGCATCCCCTCGTTTCGGTTATCACCTCAATCAGCTACGACCATATGCAGATACTTGGCAACACACTTACCGAGATTGCAACCGAGAAGGCGGGTATCATCAAGCCGAATGGCGTTGTTGTCACCTCGGCACAAGCACCGGAAGCGCTTCGTGCCATTGCTAGGATTGCGCGACAACGAGAGGCGAAGATGATACGTGTCGGTACTTATGAAGGCGATGCCGCGCAAGCTGATGTAGAGGCGGGGATAGTGCCGCCATTGCAGTATCGTTATAGACTAGAGGAGCGCACCGAAGAGCATCAACGCTTCACTATATGGACGCCGAGTCGAGTCTATAACGGCTTGGAGATTGCGCTGGCGGGGCAACACCAGCTTGAAAACGCTACAGCCGCGCTTGCGACGCTCGATCTATTACATGAGCGCGGTCTACGATGGAGTGAGGAGGCGTTGCGCGATGGCTTGCGTAGCACTCGCTGGTCGGCGCGTATGGAGGTCGTAGGTCATGAGCCAACGATTGTCGTAGATGGAGCGCACAATGCCGACTCAATCCAGAAGTTGCTACAGGCACTACGCGATACTTATAAAGCGCGGAAACTGATTGTTGTTCTCAGCACCAACCAGGATAAAGACCTTGTAGGCATGGTACACGCTCTTACTGATATAGACGAAGTAGTGTTGACGCGCATGAAAAATCCGCGTGCAACCCCTATCGAGCAATTAGAGAAGCTCTTTGCTGAATACGCGCCGCATGTGATTGTGCATAGCACGAATGAGAGCGGGCAAGCGATGGATATGGCACGTACATTGGCTAGTAGAGATGATCTGATTTGTGCAACTGGCTCTTTGTATCTTGCCGCTGAAGCCCTACGTTGGGCGGCTGCACATGGCAATAAGGATGTCGCGGCAAGCATTGAGGGCAACGATCACTAACAATTAACCTGAGCGTTTTTGCCAAAATGTGCATCTTTTATGTAGAGTTTCGCGTGACATGAGTAAGTAATATATCCGTTTTTGGCATTTGTTATGCTATTATCAGTCAAGGAAGTAGCTTCAAAGCGGGGGTGATACAGCGATGTTGATGCCCTTGCACTTGAAAAATGCGTGTGTTTGCTGGTCATAGGCCGCAAACAGCGTCATGGAGGAGAGAACTCATGAGTCAACAGTATCCACCCGATCCACAATATCCAATAAACGACGAGCCGACACAAGTGAACCAACCGCCGCAATATCGCCCTGCAAACAATTACTCAAGGTCTGCGAATAGTGGCGGAGCTTACTCGCAGAGTCAGCAACAGAGCTATGTAGATCCGACAGGCAACCGCGTCGAGAACCGCGAAGAGGTCTACGTAGATAGGAACGCGAGCCGTGCCAACGCGCGTTACTGGATAACGACTGTAACCTACTTTATTCTTGGTGTCTTAGAAGTCATCATGGGATTGCGCCTGCTATTCCGTCTATTGGGCGCAAACCAGGATAACGGTTTCATCACATTCCTGTACAGCTTGAGCCATGTGTTTGTGGGTGCCTTCGGCGGCATCTTCAACGATCAAGCGATTGGTAGCACTCACGTATTCGAGACCTCAACGGTAATTGCAATGCTCATCTACGCGCTTATCGCTTGGGGCATCGTCTCGCTTGGTAGAGTTGCCTTCGCTCCCGTCGCTTCGGGGCAGCAAAGCGTGACAACGACGAGGCGCGGACGATATTAGAATGCCATTGACAATACAAAAACAGGAGACC
>CAXUGH010000335.1:3650-5854 GCA_964250365.1 uncultured Ktedonobacteraceae bacterium | reverse complement strand
TGCCATTGTTCAATGATTATTCGCGGAATCTATCGCCGAAAAGGGTGTGATAAATCACACCCTCGTCTCCATCGATCCTGTTTTCTATCGTTGCACACGTCCCTCAATCCCTGCCGATATTGTTGATCGTTCACAGGGTGTAATGAATTGAGGGTTGGTCATAAATCAAAAAAGGAAGCGGGGGAGTTGCCCCCGCCAGAAAATCCCTCTATCATAGAAGGTGAAAGAAAGCACATTCTGTGAGAGGAGATTTCTCTTGGTATGGTAGCGCAAGACTCACGACTTGTCACGTTGCTCAAGCAGGTGGATCGCATGCCGATGCCTGTTGAGCCAGTTCAGAAGGGACGCGGACGCCCTGTGGTGTATGAAGATCGACTGATAGTCAAAGCGGTTCTGGTGATGACGGTTCGCCACCACGCAAGAATCCACGAGTTCTACTGGGCAGTGCTGGAACCGACGCCGGAGATGCAGCAAATTCGAGAGCACCTGAGCGTCCAAGGACACTTCGCCTCGCGGCGCACCTGGGAACGCCGCCTCAAGGCGATTGCTTCTCGCTTGCCCGACTACATTGGGGCACTGGGTCGGTATCTGGTGGAGCAGATGGGGCTGTGGCAAACCGCAGGACGAGCGGTGGCGGTGGACAGTACAGTGCTGCGAGCCAGCGGGGTGGTGTGGCATCAAAAGCAACGCGAGAAAGGAGAGGTGCCTGTTGGGTCGATTGATACGGATGCTCATTGGACCAAATCGGGCTGGCATGGATGGGTCTACGGGTGGAAACTGCATGTAGCAGCCACCGTCGCCGACCTCTGGTTGCCAGTGGCGGCAGAGCTGACGCCAGCCAACGGAGTGGACAGCGTAGTCGCGCCACGCTTGCTGCAGCACCTGCCCTTGTCCACACGCTTTGTGTTGGGAGACCTGCATTACAACCGCAAGCCGTTGCGAGAGGCATGCTGGCAGCAGGACCGTCTCTTAGTGACGACCAAGTATGGCAAGTACCCACATAGTGATGATGGAGCGCAGGTTCGTAGCACATTTCACAAGTTGCGCTCGATTGCCAACGAGAATTTCAACGAACAGTTCAAAAGCATTTTCGGGGTGCATGGAGCCATTGCCACCAAAGGCCAGAATGCCACGCAACGCTTCGCGTTGGGAGCAGTGTTACTCTATCAACTAGCGGTGTGGTATCGCTTTGAGCAAGGCGACGACTCGTGTGTGGGTCTCAAAGCCTTTCTCAAAGCGGCCTAAGAGGGGGGTCAAGGAGTCATGATGAACAACCTCATCAACAGCAAAAAGATTTATGACCACCCCTCAATGAATTAGACCCCTACAGAAGCCCTCGCATCACTACAAGGAGCAATAACAGAACAACCTCAGTAACCTCCGCAATCGCACCATAGCTATCGCCTGTCAAGCCCCCAATAAGGCGTGTTATCCACACGCCAAGCAAAGCGGCTACAAGTATAGTAACGATCCATAGCACTCCTCCAACGAGATGTCCTGCTACTAGTGCTACTAGTAACGATACTCCACCTGCGAATACAAGACGCGGCGTAGTGACGCTACGCCGAAATGTTGCTCCTAAACCAGTGGGACGAGCCGAGGGAAAGAGACGCAGTGCCAGCACCATCGCCCAACGCGCACACGGTAGCGCGATAAACAGCGCAAGCGTAAGCAATCTTGAATTGACGCTTGCAAATAGCGCGAACTTGAGAAGCAACACACAGATACCACCGAGTACGCCAAAACTGCCGACGCGACTATCACGCATAATCTCCAGACGCCGCTCTGGTGTGCGCCCACCAAGCAAACCATCGCACGAGTCCATCAATCCATCAAGGTGTAAGCCGCCTGTAAGTATCACAAGCGCAACGACCAGAACTGCCGCAAGCGCAAGCGAGGGCAAGTGCAGTAGTTCGCATAACCTTTGTAGGAGGTAGAGCAGGAAAGCGAGTAGCAATCCAACCAACGGAAAATATGCGCTACCCAGCTTCAAAGGTGATGAATTGTCAGTGGTATCGAAACGCTGCGGTAGCCCAGGTAGAGGGACTACAGAGAGAAATCGTGTTGCCGCCACGAGTTCTGCATATTGAGCCGCGAACCATGAGAACACATTACGCATAAAAATTCTTCTATAACACAATTCATGTTCGTGCGGTTTTTAAAATTTGGGTTAATAGGGCGAACAAGCATAGTGTTTTTTTTTT
>CAXUGH010000335.1:0-3640 GCA_964250365.1 uncultured Ktedonobacteraceae bacterium | reverse complement strand
AAAAAACCAAAATTATTGTTCGTCCTTTATGCGACTAAGGTGAATAACGGACGAACATGAATTGTGTTATGTTTAGTTTCGCAACGGCTTGCCCGTTGTGAGAATCGCCTCCATACGCGCCTGCGTCTTCTCCATGCCACACAGGGCAAGGAACGCCTCGCGTTCGAGGTCGAGAACGAACTGCTCGCTCACGGGTGTAATTGGTGAAGTCTCACCGCCTGTGAGGACGCGTGCGAGATGGTGCGCCACGACGACATCATGATCGCTCACACGACCCATCAGGTGCTGATTCTCCACCTGTTGCTCTAATACCAGACGTGCCCCTTCGCCGGGCAATATCAGTTGCTGCGGTTGTGCGGGTTGCCATGTACCGGCGTCCTTTGCATCAGCCAGTTGAAGCGCGTCGGCTTTGGCGTCACGCAATAGCACATCACGGTTGACCGTTACCTTATCTGTCTTACGCAGGAAGCGGTACTCCTGCGCCTCGGCAGCACTGGTCGAGACGGTGGCGAAGGCGATGGTCTCGAAGGCTTTGCGCGATGGATTGAACGGACCACCCGTCTTTCTTGCCAGTTGGGATGCAAGGTCGGCACCGTGTCGTAGCAATAGCTCTTTACAGCCACCACCAGCAGGAACTAGACCAACGCCTGTTTCGACCAGACCAATATACGACTCGGCATAGGCGCGTGTAGAGTTGCAGTGCATGATAATCTCGCAACCCCCACCGAGGGCACGACCAGCCGGAGCCGCGACCACTGGAATCGGGCTATATTTGAGCAACTGGTGAGCCTGTTGTAACCCGTTAATGGCACCCTCAAGCATCTTCCACTCGCCCTGCCGCGACCCCATCAGCACGAGGAATAGATTGGCACCTGCGGAGAAGTCCGCTGCCTCGTTGCCGACGACAATGGCGCGGAACCTCTTCTGCCCCTCTTCGACGGCGTAGCGCAGCATCTCGATGATGCCCTCATCAATCGAGTTGAGCTTGGTGTGAAATTCGACACAGCCAACGCCATCGCCGAGGTCGAGTAGTGACGCTGAGCCATTGTCGAGTACAACATTGCTTGCAGTAGCCTTGACTGCATCTAAGGAAATGGCACCCTTTGGCGTTGGTACAGGTTTGTAGCTATCGGTATGGAAGTCAAAGTATTGTCGCTCGCCCTTATTGCCGATATAGAACGTGCCTTGCCCCTTGCTCTTGACATGCTGTAGCAGTTCAATATCGTCAATATTTCGCCCCTCGAACACCTTTTGCAGCACGTCGGGATGTTGCAAGAGCAGGTCCCACGTCTCGAAACTGCCCATGTCGAAGTTGAAGCCCCAACGCATCGCTTCGTCAACCGCGACGACGCTATCGGCTATCTGCGGCGCAAGTTTGGCGGCGTAAATCAGCGAGTCCGCCGTTGTCTCTCGTGCTAGTACAGATGCGCGGTCGTCGCCCTGTAGCATTGTCAACACGCTTTCGCTAGCATCGCTAGTATTGCGTGCCGCTCCAATAGATGGGAAGCGTACCTTTTGTTGTGGTTCATATTCCATCGTCTTGAAATTGAGTTCAAGAATCGTCGATGAGCCATCGGGATTTTTGACGCGCTTATAGAAGCCTTGTCCGCTCTTCTCGCCCAACATACCGCGTTTAAGCATGTCGCGCATCAGTTCGGGCACGCGGAACGTCTCGCGTTCTGGATCGTCTGGTGCGTTCTCATATAGGTTGTCGGCAACATGTACTGTCGTGTCGAGGCCGGAGAGATCCGAGGTACGGAACACCGCCGACTTGGGGCGTCCCATTGGCGGCCCCAGGATCGCATCGACCTCGCCAATCGTGTAGCCTTCATTCAGGGCACGGTCGATGGTTGACAGCATGCCGTAGACGCCGATGCGGTTAGCGATGAAGTTTGGTGTATCCTTACATAGTACCACGCCCTTGCCCAACACTTCAGTCGAGAACTGCTGAATAAACGTCAACAGTTCGGGATTGGTGTCTACATCGGGAATAATTTCGAGCAACTTCATGTAGCGCACAGGATTGAAAAAGTGCGTAATCAGGAAGTTACGCCGAAACTGCTCGCTACGTCCCTCCGTCAAGAGATGTGCAGGTAGACCTGATGTATTCGAGGTGATGATGGTATCAGGCTTGAGAACCGTTTCGAGCTTGCTATACAGGTCGTGCTTGATATCGAGCCGCTCGATGACAGCCTCGATCACCCAATCCACATCAGCGATATCTTGCAGGTTGTCCTCGATATTGCCGACCGTGACAAGTGACGCGTTGCGCTTGCTATAGAACGCGGCGGGACGCGCCTTGAGCGTCTTTTCCAGACCTGTACGTGCAATCACGCTGCGGTCTTTCGTCGCGTTGGGTGGCACGATATCGAGCAGGAGCGAAGGAATGCCGACATTGGCGAAATGGGCGGCGATTGCTGCGCCCATCACGCCAGCACCGAGAACGGCGACTTTTTTAATGTGATACGACATGCTTAGGCCAACCTCTCAATAATCGTCGCCACGCCCTGTCCACCGCCGACACACAATGTCGCCATACCTACCGACTTATCATGCGTCTGCATAGCGTTGAGCAGCGTCACCACGATACGCGAGCCGCTACAGCCCTGTGGATGACCCAGCGCAATCGCGCCGCCGTGTACGTTCACCTTCTCTTCATCAAGGCCGAGGTCTCGAATAACCGCAAGCGATTGGGACGCGAACGCCTCGTTCAGCTCAATCAGGTCGATATCGCTCAATTGCATCTTTGCACGTTGCAGCACCTTCTTGACCGCTGGCACAGGACCAATACCCATGATATCAGGGCGTACACCGGCAACCGACATTGTTATCACACGCGCCAACGGTTGAATGCCCAGTTCGCGTGCTTTATCGGCGGACATGACCACAATTGCCGCAGCTCCATCATTCAATGGGCTAGAGTTACCAGCCGTGACCGTGCCACCCTTCAAAAAGGCGGGTTCGAGTGTTGACAAGCGTTCGAGCGAGGTATCGCGGCGCGGTCCCTCGTCCGTCGTCATCTCTTTACCGTTGGGCAGTGCGACGGGAACGATTTCTTTAGCAAATGTACCGTTGTCAATCGCGGCAACGGCGCGTTGATGGCTACGTAGCGCGAATGCGTCTTGGTCTTCGCGGCTCACATGGTGGTCACGCGCCAGATTTTCGGCGGTAATGCCCATAGGTAGATAGCTGGAATAGCCATACTCCTCAACCTCTGGCGAGGCGGGAGAAACGTTGCCATCTTTGTCTGGATGCACGAGACGTGGGTTGAACGAGGGATTGAAGCCGCCCGTTGGGACACGCGACATATTCTCGATACCACCCGCGATATAGGCATCGCCGAGGTCGAGCATGATATTCTGCGCCGCCATATTGAACGCCTGTAGAGCCGAGGCACAGAAGCGGTTGACGGTGGTGCCCGCAACCGTCTCTGGCAGACCCGATAGCGCGACGATTAGACGAGCCATGTTCATGCCCTGCTCGCCCTCTGGAAAGGCGCAACCAAAAATCAGGTCTTCAATCAACGAATAGTCAAGTTGTGGCACGCGTGCCAGTGCCCCACGTACCGCTACCGACGCCAGATCGTCGGCGCGTACATCCTTGAGTACGCCCTTGCTCGCTCGCCCAATCGGTGTACGTA
>CAXUGH010000334.1:0-5857 GCA_964250365.1 uncultured Ktedonobacteraceae bacterium | reverse complement strand
CCACTCTGCTGAAACACGACGGCACCAAGAATTGCCGACCATACACCATGACCGAATGGGGCAAAGAGGCCACGTAGCACCGTTGAGGCAATTGAGGCAGTGAAATGACCATTACTAGTGAGAAACGCCGTGAATGCATAGCCTGTACTCTCTAACGCCGCAAAGCCCATGCCGACAGCCGCTCCCAGCAACAAGCCATCTATCGGCTCCGTATGACGCATCTTTCGCGCCACAAACATCACGGCGAGTATCTTACATCCCTCCTCGATCAGCCCCACGCCCATTGCCGTACTAAGCGATAGTCCTTGATTTGGCCCCGATGGAATGGGGAGCAATATCGACTCCAGTACCGAGGCTCCGAGTACACCGAGAATACCGCCATAGATAAAGCTCTGTCCAATCTTCTCCATCGTGAGTTGACTCAAATGCTGGTGGTCGTAGAGAAAGGTTACAAAGACGACCGGAATGAGGAAGTTACCAATCAGAATGACGGTAGGATACAAATTGACGTTACCTGTAAAGAAAAAGATGATTGTTGCAATCACAAAGAGGACGATGCCAACCCACAAGGCATGCAACCAGCTACTCCCGCCGCGCTGTGGGTTACGCACTGGCGGAACCTGGATATTTTGAAACATTTACCCCTCCATTCGTATTATTTTATGCAGTCCTTACTTTACGCACGAAATAATCCTCATATTGGGATACAAGAAGAGTAGAGAACACCGCCAGGAAGTTATGCGTCGCCTTCTGGTAGTGTTCTCTACTCTTTTTAGAAAAACACACTGATTTGTTGATAAACTTGTTGAATGTTCTGCGGCGTCCCTGCATACTCTTGACCGCCGGTAGCATTGGCAATCTTGCTCAGTCCAGCAACATCTGCGTCGCTTCGGTAGGCGATAGTGTATACATGTATACCATTGCCTGCATTGGAATCACCGTTGGATGGAGCGATACGACTGATAAGCTGGTCAACGGTCAACAGGTGATAGTTATCCATGCCATCGGTTAGCACAATCACGGCTTTGATATGTTTTGATGGCTGCGTCTTCAGTGCCTGCACCTGCTCATCAATTGTGTTGAAGAGGCGTGTGTCGCCCGCAGCTTGAATACCTCGAATTGCGTTTAGCACATTCTGCCGTTTCGCTCCTAGTGCTGAAACAGGAGTGAGTGTTTGTGGTGTATCGCTGAACGTCGTGATACCCAGACCATCGCTATCTCCCAACAAGTTGACAAACTCCCCGAGACCCTGCTTCGCCGACTCAATCTTACTGCTACCACCAATCGGATCGTTCATGCTCCCCGAACGGTCGAGGATGAGCATGACATCAACCTTACGGCGTTGCTGGCCCCATGATGACTTGATCGCTTTGACGACATCGGCACTCGGCACCTGTAGCAATGTTTTGGGCTGACTGGCATCGACGCCATGTGTACTATTCAGCGGAGCTGTAAGTGGAAGAGTCGTGTCTGCTGGTCGAAAGCCATATTGTAGTGCCTTCTGCTGCTGCTCCTTGCTCAACAAGAAATTGCGGAATGCCAACGCGGACGTTTGCTTGGCTGATGTCATCCAATTTCCCTGAAGAATGGCGAAGGGGTGATCGCTCAGAAAGGTACCTTCTTGCGGATAGATCGAGACAACGGGATAGGGCAAATGTGGATAAGTCTTGCCATCGTTGGCCTCGACGACAAGGCTTTCATACATTACAGCGGCACTCAGATAGCTGGGACCGCCGCTAAACATCTTTTGTGCGAAGAAGCCTGTACTATCGCCATAGTGAATGACCGAGCTTTCAACATTGGCGACGAAATCTTTAGCACTTCCTACATCATCGGTTGTCAGGGCACGTTGCTTGTTCGTAGCGGCGTAGTTTTCAGCGATAACCGCATCGAGGCCAGAATTGGAATAATCGGGATGTGTATGTCCAAACTTGAAGTCGCCAAATTCGGGGTGTCCATACGCCGCCCAGCCTTTCGGGTTCGTGCTGAGTTGCGCGATGGTGTTCCAGCCAATCGGCTTGTTAGGCCAGCCAAGAGCTTCGGCTTCGGGCTTCCACATCGCGATCACTATTGGACTCGTGACGAGCGAAGGCGTATCGGTCGCACCTGTCGCAATAATGTTGTTGCTGTGCTTCTGCTGCCACATTTCTTGTAGCAATGTGAGCCAGACCCGACCCGCTGGACTCCATATATCAGGCTGAATAGTGCCATCGGCAATCTGCCGCATCGAGTCACCAGAGCCAACTGGCGTTGCCTTCACCGTAATCGAGCCATCGCATGCGCTGATATTACGGCTATTAAAATCCTTCACTACGTCCTCCATCCACTGTTGCTTCTCACTGCCATAAGCCATGGTTAGTTGTACAGGATTAGAGGTGCGAGAGGTGCAAACAAGATTTGGTGCCGCTGTCGGTTTTGTTTTTGTAGAAGGTGTTGTTGGCGATGTCCCCAACAACGAACATGCTGTCGTAAGCAGCGAAGAGAGAAACACTATACACAACAAAAGAGAAGGTGTTTTATGCGATGTTTTTTTATACATACTATACCTTTTATATGCTTAGGATGCGCTACCGTATGCCTTGTTCCACTGTTGGAGGAGCGCATCGATTACGCCACCACTGGGTGCCTGTGCTAATGGCTGAATAGTCTGTGAGACGCTATGCTTAGGTGAAATCTGCGAGAATTGCGCGAAGGGATTATTGGGAATCGCTGAACTACTTATTTGCACATTCGTACTCACAGGACGAAACCCATTTTGTACCGCATTGCGCTGTTGGGCATCTGTCAATAAGAAGTCTCGTAATGCCTGCGCCGCCTGCTTTTGCTCATCAGAGACCCATGAACCGTTTAGAATGGCGAAGGGATGATCGCTCACAATGTTCAAGCTGGGGTAGAACATGAGTAACGGCTGATGTTGGCGGTTGTTGGCCTCTTGCTGTAGAGTCAAGACAAGGTTTTCGTAGGTCATGATGATATCGGCTTGCGCGGGGCCGCTTGGGATAACATTCTGCTCCATATACGTGCCACTACTCAGACCAAAACCATTGACCGCACTCTCAAACAGATTGAGGTAGGCGAGAAATTTCTGGTCGTTGACCTGCGTCTGTGTCAATTGCCGCTGCTCCTTAAAGAAGTTATAGGCAATGAGTGTAAGAGTCAGCAAGCCACTATTAGACATAGTTGGGCGCGTCTGCCCGAACTTGACCGCTCCCCAATCGGAGGGACCTCTAAGATCGCCCCAGCCCTTTTTACCGAGGGCGTCAGCGATGTTTGTCCAATTTATGCTGCCGTAGTAATTGAGAAAGGCATCGGCTCGTTCCTTCCAGAGCGCGAACACGAGCGGGCTTGAGGCCAGTGATTGAATACCAAAGTTCCCTGTACTGATGAGAACAGCACTGCCTTGCCCATGCGCTTGTTGCCATTTGAATGAGAGCCGATTGAGTTCCAACATGCTCGATGGACTCCACACAACAGGCTTCTTCTGACCTGCTACAATCTGGTTAGCGATATCCAGTGAGCCGCTATCATCGAACTGCACCTCGACCACCTTCCCCCTCACCTGCACCTGCTGCTTATTGAAATCGTTAATAGCAGCTTCCAGCCATGCATTCTTCTCGGTACTAAAGATGAAGTCGAGGCTTATCTTGCTAACCGCTACTCCTGGCGTCGTACTATTTGTTAGAGGTACAGGCCAGTGCAAAACGCCTTCGCTTAACGCTACTGCCGCTACGACTGCGGCTCCTCCACCAATGAGTACCACGCGACGCGAAATACCGCGTTGTGGCGGTGCTTGCCCTGGGACACTTTGTCCCGGCGTAGGCTGTGGAGGTTGCGGTGGCAAAGTAGGAGGATGCGGAGTGGGTTGCTGAGGAGCGCGTTGCGCGGAAGGCACAACGCCACCTACTACAATCGCCTGTGCCATTGCTTGCACCGACTGAAAACGTTGCTGTGGCTCCTCTTCCATTGCTTTGAGAATAATATTCTCGGTCGCTTGCGAGATGCGTGGATTGAGCTGGCGCGGCCTTGTGAGCGGCACCTTCTGAATGCGGCGCGTAATCGCATCTGTCGGCGTGTTGTGCGTGAGCAAGTCGTAGAGCGTCGCGCCGAGGGCATAGATGTCGGAACGAGCATCGGTCTGTCCCTTGCCATATTGCTCAAGTGGCGCGTACCCGCGTGAACCAAGCGATTGCGTATCTTTCTGCGCCGTTGACTTGAAATTGCGTGCAATGCCGAAGTCGATAAGTTTGATCTGCCCATCCTTTGTCAGCATCACGTTCGACGGCTTCATGTCACGGAAGATGATTGGCTGTGGGCGTGTATGCAGGTAGCCAAGCACATCACATAGCTGTAGTGCCCAGCTCATGACCATACGTTCGTCGAGAGGCACGTTGGCGTCTTCCTGTATCTTCTCCAACGTCTTGCCCTCGATAAACTCCATCACGAGGTACGCCTTGCCGCCATCTTCAAAGCGGTCGCTTACGTTGGGTAGATTGGGATGTTTGAGGGGAACGAGTAATTTGGCCTCCTGGTCGAAGTCCTGGATAGCCTTGACTTTCTCAGCAGGACTCAGCTGGGCATCGCTCATCTCTTTGATTGCGACAACATACCCAAGGCGGTCATGCGTCGACTCGTAGACAACACCGAAGCCTCCTCGTCCCACGAGCCTTACGATACGATAGCGACCAGCGAGTAGCGTTTGTGGAGATAAGGCTCCTGTTACACGACGCTGCTGCACCGGACTGATATTTGGAACGGTCGGCGCATTATGCGGCTGCACATTCCCTTGAGAAGAGGGGTTGTTCAATGCATAGCCACAATTCGTACAAAATTGTTCGCTTGCAGCATTTACCGTTCCACAGTTGCTGCATCTAATCCAGGCTCCTGCCTGTGCCATAAATCTTTTACGCGGAGGCTCGTGGCGGCGAGAATGGGGTGGAAGCAAACGCCAAGCTACCTACCGCCCTCCTTCTCAATATAACCGTACTACAACAGTACGAGTTCTTCCTACGACAATAGCATAGTGCATCAATATTATAGTTGTGTTAAATGATTGTAAAAGTATACCGAACCACCCTTGCTTTCACTCGTCTCACAATGTTATTGTATAGTAGACTCCATATTTTAAGTCATCCTTTATATGTGAACTGGGGAAACACATGAACACGAATGAATGCAACGAAAATATCTTCTCTGCTGTGATGACGGGAGAAGAGACGGAAAATAAAATCACGCTCGGCGAACCTGTCACAGATGAGTTAGAAGAGGTTGATATCACTCTATCAGACAACGACATAGACATACAAGAGGAGTTTGATGTCACCTCGCCTTTGTCCTGGTGTGAGCGCGGCGATGTGTTATACTCATTAGAACTACCCGACTTCGCTCTCGAAGCCTATGAGCAGGCACTTGCGCTTGACGCATCTTGCACTCGTGCCTTCATAAGTAAAGCAGATGTGCATACAACCGCAGAACAGTACAGGAAAGCAATTGAGGCATTTACACAGGCACTGCTAAATGACCCTGAGAACGCTCATGCGCTCAATGGCAAGGCAACCGCCCTCTATCGCCTCGGTCGCTATCCGCAAGCACTCGCGTTCTACGAGCAAGCACTACTGTTTTCGCCACATGAACCAACATTTCATTACAACAAAGCCATTGTGCTTGCGGCACTCGAACGCCACGCCGACGCGGTTAGCGCATATGAACGCTGTCTGCAACTTCATCCCGACGATGCTCATGCTTATAACAATCTTGGCAACTCGCTATATCGACTTCACTTCTACCAGCGAGCATATGCGGCCTATGAACGTGCCTGTCAACTTGACACCTCGGAGCAAATCTTCTTCGAGAACAAAGC
>CAXUGH010000333.1:0-5869 GCA_964250365.1 uncultured Ktedonobacteraceae bacterium | reverse complement strand
GAATGAAACGTAATTGCGATCTGCGACAACCTGAATCGTGTCTCCTGTCAGTAAACGTCCTGAACTGCTTGCCCAGTGAAGAACGGTACTTCCCGCGAAATGACCACCAAGACGAATCAAGGTAATGTCTTCTAACAATGATTGCGTCTCGCAAGACCAGAGAGTGATGCGCTCATCTGGTCGCATCACCCATCGTTTATCTGCCTCATGCAGATAGATGGGCGCATCGAAGGCATTCGCATAATCCACCATTGATGTGTAGAAGTGCGGGTGTGAAATGGCAATCGCGTCTATGCCACCTAACTGCTCAACGGCCTGTATCGTCTCGTTGTCCAGTAGCGAAATGCAATCCCACAACACATTGCCCTGCTCCGTCTGCACCAGTATCGCACGTTGCCCGATAGCAAAGGAAGGAGTCGAACCGATGCCATGTAGCCCTGATTCAAGTTCTTGTATGGTGTTCCGCACGCCATCATCGTGTAGCTTGCCCTGTGTTGTCCATTGCTGCCCGTCATATCCTACGTACTGACGCTGATCGCGACAGATTAGACATTCTTGTGGTGGCTCTTGGCTTTGTGCAAACTGTGTACCACATGTGACGCATATCCAGTTTTCCATGAAAATATGCTCCTTCCCAATCTATAGCAAGGTACTTATCCGTAAGAAATTCTCAATGAGAGTGCATGCCTGTTATCCAAGAAATTAACCGAGTGAAGTGTAACTGCCGAACCAGCCGCCGCTCGGCTTCTCCTCCTGATCCCACTTCACCTCTGCATAGAGCGAATACTCGCGTTGTCTGCCTGGGGACTTCAATATAAAGAAAGTGCCACGCCACGGCTCGTTGTCTTCATCCTGAAATGTCCACGCATTCCAGGCAAATGGGCCACTCTGTCCCTCATCTTGTTTAATCCAGCCTGCTGCCTCAAGCTGTTTTGCATAATGTGGTAAGAGAGCGTCAAGCTCTACATCTGTTTCAAGCGTTGCGCGAGAGGAAGCATTATCTGGACCACCACTGCCACCTCCACCCGTTTGTCTTGCACCCTCGGGAGGAGCAAGCACTGGAATAAGGTCGTAGAAGCCATGACGCTCCATGCGGCGTGATTTGGGGCCGCGTTGCTGTCCGCATGGCGAAAATTCACCGCCTGTGATGTCTATACGTACATCCGTCATTGCTCCTCGACCAGAAGACGCTTGAATGTTAAAGCCAGGAGTGTCGGCACCTTTGCACAAGGTTAAGTTGTTCATCTCGCCGCGAAAACCTGTATGAGTAAAGCTCGATTGTCGATGTCCTCGAAATGCCTCAGGCTCTACCCAGCCGTCTGCTCCCAGTCGTTCTTTGTAGAACGCGATCACTTGTTCTGGCTGTAAGGACATATCGAGTATAATTTCGGCGCGTTCGGGACCTTGAACCAGCGTACCAAGTATATAGCTCCCCTCTGGTAAAGGAAACTCGACGGGGAGTGGTGGAATTTGCCCCAATAGTATCTGTGTTCGCCCTGAATTGCGAGGATCGTACCAATGAGTAGTCTCACGCACTAAGAGTTCTTCGAGCATTGCCTCACGCTCACTAGAAGTGTTAGATGTATTCTCGTTCATACATACTCTCCTCTAAATACTCTAAAAACTACACAAAGATATGTACGAGTGGGAACGTGTTGTGTTGTAAATGGACATACTGTCTTTATTCTTTCCCTCTCACCAATTCTTGGTGATAAGTAATGAATCAAGACAGTATCCACATGTCCTACTCTCTCAAGAACGGCGTTCTTCTCTCGTTCATTCTCATGAAGAGGTGCGAATACGGTTGCTTTTGGGAAAATAGACATTACTTTGGTCATGAAAAGTGGACTATTCATTGTCAGAAAGAGTCTTCTTGACTAAGATGTAAGCACAGAGGTAAGAAGCATAGGTGGAGTAGGGGGTGTGCCAGGAGAGATGTATACGCGGACACATTGCCCGCGTCATGGTTAGATGTTCACAGTAAGGAAGAGAATTGTATGAACGCAGAAGCATTGATAGGGACAGTGCTAGGCACTTGTACACTGCAACGTTTGATTGGGCAAGGTGGCATGGGGGCGGTCTATCTCGCGCAACAGTCGCGTCCGCGCAGACAGGTTGCGGTCAAGGTGTTATTGCCGATGACATCGCTAACGCCAAATCAGCTTGCAGCCTTCCTAGAGCGTTTTCGCCGCGAGACTGATGCGGCAGCTTCTCTGGAACATCCCAACATCATGCCCGTTCATGAATATGGTGAGCGCGGCAGTCTGGCCTACCTCGTGATGCCCTATATTCGTGGTGGCACGTTGCGCGATGAGATGGAACGCGAATGCCCGATGCCGTTAGCGAAGGTGGTAAATTATCTCGACCAACTTGCCGCTGCCCTCGATTGCGCTCATGCTCACGGCGTTATTCATAGAGACATTAAGCCCGCCAATATTTTAATCACACCAGAAGGGCGTCTTCTGCTCACCGATTTCGGACTTGTCAAGGTTATCGCCGAAGGCCAGACGCGACAGGCGCGACTCACTGGCGAAGGCGCACCCGTTGGTACGCCCGATTACATGGCACCGGAGCAGGTGATTGGCGATAAAGTCGATGGGCGTTCAGACCTCTATTCAGTAGGTATCATTCTCTATCAAATGATTACGGGCACAACGCCGTTTCAGGGCGAGACACCCATGCAGATTGCATCGCAACATTTACAAATTCCACCTCCATCACCACAAATGTTGCGACCAGACTTGCCAGTCGCGGCGGAACAGGTTATTCTCCGTGCATTGGCAAAACGTCCCGCTGACAGATACGCCCGTGTGCAAGACCTCGCCGATGCCTTCCGCATGGCTCTAGTTGGTACAGGCATTCCTCTGGGAACCGGTGCAAGTGCCGCTCTCAATAGTGCTACTGCCGCTCGTTTGTTGACACCGCAAAGCGCGTTACGTGCGGCAAAGCAACAGGTTGCCGAGCCTATCTCGCCAATGACAGTACAAGGAACAGAGCTACTCCATCGTCCGACTGGTATGTTGTCTGCATACAGGGCAAAAAATGGCGGTACCGGCCTTTTACAAGATCCAACTGGCGTATTGCCTTCTATAACCACCGGCTCGTTGCCTAGCGCGAAGACAGGACGACCTACTGGACTCTTGTCGCGCACAGGCAAATTCCCACAAATGGCAGCCGGAACTGCTAGAACAGCAGGTGCGGAGCAGGAAGCAAGCGATATGGGCGCGACTGGCATGTTGCCTACAATTCCCAGACCCGTCCCCTCGACAGATAGTATACGAGTGCCCTTATCGCAAATCGAGAGTACGCAACAGTTGTTGCCCGTCATGAGAACGAATACCGGTGAGCTTGCTGATGCAGGAAATGGAAAGAATACCTTCAAGCTTACATCACCATTGAAAATTGTGCAGGTTCCCGTTGCAGGTCAGCCAGGTCGTTTTGTCACAGGGCTTTTGCCATCCGCAACGACAACAAATCAGTTACCTCCACTCGAAGAGACGACTGGGAGCAAGAAACCCAAGAAGTTGGTGGCAATACTCTCGCTTGTTGCTGTGCTGTTCTTGCTTATCGGTACCGCTGGTACCTTCTGGCTTGTACGCTCTCATACAACGCCCACCACGAAAAAACAAACGGGCACGTATCCCATCACTATGGGAACGCCAAATGTGCAGGCAACGACGTTTGCTCAGGCGACAACAACCGCTCGTGCAAATGTTATTCTTGACGATCCATTAAGCGCAAACACCAATAACTGGTTGACGACGCCCGCAAACGTCTACACATTCAAAGACGGCGCGTATCATATAACCGATCAGGGCGACAACGGACGTGCGACAGTGTTACAGGCACCACCATTCATGGGAACTATGGCGTATTCGCTGACGATGTATGAGGTGAAGGGCGACGACAACTCGGCTAACAACTCCTTCGGTATGATTATGCGCTTCAATCAGCAGACAAAGGGCAAAACGTCGATTACTACGTTCTATAGTCTGGAGGTTGTGAATAGTAAGGGTGGCGAATATCAGTTCTGGAAATACGATGACTCGAAAGGGGCTGCCGCCGCGAATGCACCGTGGACAAAACTCTGGCACCAGCCACTGGGCAATGAGTTTCACATGGGGCAGGGCGTCAAGAACACGAATACGGTCAAGGTGTTTATGAACGGCTCGAAGTTCACTGTCACCGTGAATGGCAAGGTCATGACAACGGTGCAGGACAACTCGCTCACAAACGGTACAGTTGGTATGATTGTAAATCTGAATGGTACAGAGGTTGCCTTCAAAAACCTTCTGCTCACCCGAAACTAGAGGAAACAGATGAATGCAGAAGCTTTGATTGGAAAAACACTTGGTACCTGTACCCTACAAAGATTGATAGGACAGGGCGGTATGGGAACGGTGTTCCTGGCGCAACAATCTCGACCACGCCGACAGGTCGCGGTCAAGGTGCTATTGCCTGTTACGCGCTTGAGTCCCAGTCAGCATGCAGCTTTTCTTGAACGGTTCCGTCGTGAAACCGATGCCGCCGCTTCTCTGGAACATCCCAATATTCTGCCCGTTCACGAATATGGCGAGGTCGATGGGCTTGCCTATCTCGTGATGCCCTATATCAGCGGTGGCACGTTGCGCGACGAGTTGGAGCGTACACGCCAGCTTCCCCTATCCAGAGTGGTGCAGTATCTCGACCAGATTGCAGCCGCGCTTGAAGTGGCGCACACGCGCGGCGTTGTGCATCGTGATGTGAAGCCAGCCAATATATTGATGACTGCTGAGGGACGGCTTCTGCTCACCGACTTTGGCCTGGTTAAGGTAATTGCGGAAGATGTATCAGCACAGGCAAGCCTTACGGGTGCTGGCGTCCCGCTTGGTACACCTGACTATATGGCACCGGAGCAGGTGATCGGCGGCGAAATCAATGCTCGCACTGACCTTTATGCGCTCGGCGTTGTGCTTTTTCAGATGGTCACGGGTAGAACACCGTTTAAGGGTGCGATGCCGATGCAGATTGCCATGCAGCAAATTAGTACGCCTCCACCCTCTCCACGCTCCTTACGCGAAGACCTGCCTATTCCGGCGGAACAGGTGATACTACGTGCAATGGCGAAAAAACCAGCCGACCGCTATGCCAGTGCCCAGGATATCGCCAGTGCCTTTCGCCTCGCCCTTGCCGTTGCTGGTATACAACTTACGCCGCAAAGTACAGGTAGTACACAGAATGTAGATAATCGCGCACGCAAGACAAAGGGACTCTTTGATCCTTCGTGGCAGACAGGTATGGCACCGAGTGCGCCTACGCAGAAGCCGAAACTAAGCGGCATTTCGCGTGTAAACTCACCCTCTCTCGTGCCCATGACTCCTCGTCCAGCACCAGAGACCGCGCAGAACGATATTGTTGCGAAAACTAGTATGACGCTGCCCTCGTTTGCCGATTTTATGCCGCCACCAGCGAGTTCCGCGCCACCAGCGAGTAATTCCTATACCATCAACAACCCGTACACTCCTATATCTTTCGCCCCCAATATGCCACAGGAGCAGGGACAGACGAATGCCAATGCTGCCTCCTTGCCCACGACGCAGGCAGGGGAAAATGTGTCGAATATGCAGTTGCAAATTAAGCCGCGTTTTGGGCAAAAGATGAGTTTGCGTCCAAACATGAACGATATCAATGAAGTCGTTGAGAATGTTCCACAAACTGCTTTTCCTGTGGCACCTGCGTTTCCATCGGTGCCATCTACGCCTAGAGATACAACTGGGAACATTCCCAAAGATGTTGCATTGAATCGTGCTTCACCTCCACCATTAAATGCCTCGAATAGCTTATTCAGCTTTGCACCGACTCAGCAGAGGGGTAACACTGGCACATTGGG
>CAXUGH010000332.1:0-5882 GCA_964250365.1 uncultured Ktedonobacteraceae bacterium | reverse complement strand
ATCTAGTGGACATATAGATGCCAGGCAGAGCCAGCAATTGACGGTCGGAGTGCAGACGCAACAGCTTGCTGTTGGTACCTATCAAGGTGCGATTACGCTGACAGGAGGAGCCAGCGCGACTATTACCGTATCGCTTACGGTGGTCGCCCCTGGCAATATTCTTGTGTCCCCGCTAGCACTCTCGTTTACCGCTCTGACAGGACAGCCTGCCACAAGCAAGACACTAACGGTGCAAAACAGTGGTGGTCAATCGGGGAATTGGAGCGTAAGCGTTCCATCTAACGCGAGTTGGTTGAGCGTCACTCCCGCAAGCGGCACTACTGCCGCAGGAGAGTCAACTACTTTGACCGTCGCCGTCAATGCTTTGAATGCAGGCACATATCAGACGACGATAGTCTTTACCGCTGGTAGTCAGGCGACGCCCATTGCTGTTTCATTGACCGTGACAACGCCTCCCGCCGCCGTTATCTCGGCGCAGCCAACGGGTCTCACCTTCTCAACTCAGCAAGGTGTGGACCCTGTTGGACAATTCTTGACTCTTACCAACACAGGCAATGCCTCGTTGAACTGGGTTGCCAGTGAGAGTGGTGGTGGTGCCACGTTCGCGCCACTCTCGCGCTATAGCGGTAGTCTTGCGCCACAGGGACAGGTGTATATCGAGGTCAATCCCAGTATCTCTGCCTACAAAGCTGGCACGCTCTCCACAACTATTACCTTCGCGGACAGCGATGGAGGTACGACGGTAGCAAGCCAGAAAGTGCCCATCACCATCACAATTCAGACTCAAGCTGAAATTTCGGCATCGCCTTCACAATTTAGCCTAGACACAAGTTCTCAAGGCTCGAATACACAGGTCGTTACTATCGCCAATACTGGCACAGCACCCTTGAACTGGACCGCCTCCATTCACGTAGACGAACCCGCTAGCGGTACGTGGCTGAGCATGAACACGACCAGTGGTAGACTTGCCCCTGGTGCAAGTACGACCGTAACCATAACTGCAAGCAGTACAGGTCTGCAAAAGGGCGAATACTATGGTGGAAACATCCAAATCAGTAGTAGCGACACGAGTGCAACAGTGACGCCGCAGACGGTGTATGTCTCGTTCTATCCATAAGGCAAGGGTTGCGTCTATTAGGGGGAGCAGGGAGACCTTTGCGGCCTCCCTGCTATGACTAACGAGAGCCAACTGTTGCAGGTATCCCCATAACTCTACCCAATAGTCGATCAAAAAGACGATCATTCAGAATACGCCGTAGGCCGAGAATGACTTTGGCAGGAAACGGAGCAGCATAGCGTGCTTTAGGGTGACGGGTCGAGGCTGCATGCCAGATAACATCGGCGATTACTTGAGGAGAGACACCAGTAGCTTCTTGCGAAATGAACAGATGAGCCGTTGCCTCTGCTAGTTCGCGGTAAGGCCCGTTACCCGACATCTTCTTCACATTCTCTACTGCAATTGTAGTCCATTCGGTTTTGATAGCACCGGGTTCGATGACAATCACGTCGATGCCAAAAGGACGGACTTCATTACGAAGGCTATCAGAGAATCCCTCTACGGCAAACTTGGAGGCATGATACCATGATCCCAGCAACGACCATATTTTCCCGCCAATGGAGGAGATGTTAATAATGCGTCCCGACCTCTGCTTTCGCATGATGGGCAACGTCGCTTGAATCATGTGTGCTAATCCAAACAAATTCACCTCTATCTGGTCACGGGCTGCATCCAGAGGTATTTCTTCAACCGAGCCGTAGAGTCCATAGCCCGCATTGTTGACCAGGACATCAATACGCTGGCTCTGCGCGACAACCTCCGCGATAAAGGCGTCAATGCTCTCACCTTTCGTCAAATCCAAAGCGTGCAGATATGCTCCCTGCTGTTCAAGATTCCGCATCGCATCGAGGCGACGCGCCCCTGCATGTACCTCATAGCCTTCTTTGAGAAAGCGAAGGACGGTCTCTTTGCCAATACCTGACGATGCTCCGGTAACGATGGCGACTCTTTTCATGCTCGTGTTCATAGAGTTCTCCTTGTTATTCCTATCTTATTGACATTTATTGTCACATTGTCTATAATAGACAAGTAAACAAAATTTGTCAAGGTGATAGGGTACGATATATGACACAAAGCAAAGAAGAGAAAGTTCTTGCTGCCGCTCGCAATATATTCGTGAGATACGGTTTTAAGCGCACCACGATGAGCGATCTGGCAGAGGCGGCGCAGATGTCCAGGCCAGCATTATATCTTATATTCTCCTCAAAAGAGGAAGTGTTTCGCTCACTCGTTACACAGGTGTTCAACGAGTTACTGTACGAACTTCGTGCGGGGTTGAGCGAGCGCGAGGATGTCGTCGATAAGTTGATATTCGCGTTCGAGGTTTGGTGCGTCGGTCCGTTTGAGATGACGCAGGTATCACCAGATGCGAGAGATATTCTTGAAAGTGGGTATGAATTTGCAACCGAGATTATTAAGCAAGCTTTTTCTGACTTCGAGAAAATCCTTTCAGATGTCCTGCGTTCAATGGTGGACTCTCATGCAGAAAAACTCCTTTCGGCTGAACAACTCGCCCATATCCTGACAACTGCTGTAGTAGGTTTCAAGGAATCTGCCTCGTCTGTGACTCAGCTACAGCAAATGATTCAAGGGTTAATCACTGTAGTTCTTGCTGGTTTGCAAAGTCAAAGGGAGTCATCATAGCAGTGAGTGCTTTATTGACGCTCTATAGCTTCTGTGCTATATTCTGACAAGCAATAATTCTGGTATGCTATCACTATTATTTTATGGAGGAATTTGTTGTGCCAACAATTACGTTTGTGCGTGAAAATAAAACGGTGAGAGTGGACGAGGGCGATACCGTTCGCTACCCCGCACTGGAGAATGATGTTCCGGTCTATTGCGGCATCTACAAGCTTGGTAACTGTCACGGCAACGGTCTCTGTGGAACCGACCGCGTTGCTGTCTCGCCTTCCGTAAACACCAACCCGCTCTCTTTTATGGAGAAGTTCTGGCTACGCGGCGACCTCAAGAAGAATCCAAACATGCGTCTTGCCTGTCAAGTGCAGGTACTCGGCGATGTCACCGTCGAGACGCAATGTAAACGATAAGCATATAAAAAAGAGAGGGAAAATGTTTTCCCTCTCTTTTTTATATGCTTTATTAGTTTCTGACTACGAAAAAGAGCGTCTGTGCAGGCTGATCGTTCCAGTCAATCTCTACCTTCCCCTCGGCAGGCGTCGCATAGACCATTGCCGCTCTGCCTGTAACTCCCTGTCCGGCCTTGAGAGTGTCCGTTGATGTAACTATTCGGTATGGCAAGTTGTTCATATACCATTTGATGGTAACTTTTCCAGCTTTATCAGGGTAGACGCTGTATGTGAGGTAGAACGTCTCGTTGGGCTTGAATATTCTATCGGTCTGCGCCGCAATCGTCGAGTTAATCAGGTGTGTTGTTGTGGTTGCCGAAGGAATAATGTTATATGCAGGTCCCTTAATAATCTGATCAGATGGGTCCGGCAAGTTTGCGTTACCAGGAAGAATATTTGGTGGTGCAGGATTATTGCCCGTAATAACACGCGTGACGAGATCGAGCTTTCCACTTGCCTTCGCGTAATAGCCCGCTCCTCCGCACAGCATCAGCACCACAATCACGAAGCTAAGGAAACCACTAATGATGCGATAGCGCGGAATAATGGGGCGCGGATTCGTATACATTGGTGGAACGTAGACAACACCCTCTTCTCCCTCTGGTGCCGCGATATTGATATTCTGAGCATTATCGGGAACCTGTTGCAGCCCCATGCCACCTTGATAGGGAACAGGAAGGCGCGAATTTGCCGCATCTGGCTGTGCATCCTGCGCCGGTTGTGGAGGTGGTGGAACCTGTGACCATTGCGACGCTGACGGTGCTGGTTGTAGCGAAGGAGGCATCTGTGACCATTGTTGTGTTGACGGTGCTGATTGTGGCGAGGGTGGAACCTGTGACCATTGCGGCATCGAAGCTGCCTGTTGCTGCCAGGGGCTAGATGCTACGTTACTGTTGTTTTGCTGCTGTTGCCAGGAAGAACTGGGTGATGTGCTATTGTTGCTCTGTTGCTGCCAGGGACTAGATGCCATGTTGTTACTGTTTTGCTGCTGTTGTGGAAACGAAAAATCGCGTTGCGGTCCCGCATTCCAGCTTGTATTTTGTGGCATCGCCTGTATCGTTGATGGTGCCCCACAGTTGGCACAGGGGGCTGCGTTATCGGCACGCGTCAATTTACAATAGACACAAATCATAGTTTCCAGACCTCGTACTACGGTTTTTGTTCCGTGTTGCTTATTTACTCTACATTTTATCTATACATCTCTAACAGTAGCACCGAGACGCATCATTAGCAAGTTATGCCGCTTGCTATAGGGCAAAATGGCTATCTCTTCATCTCTATAAAAGTAAACGCGTATCAACATGTTTCTTCATTCCTGATAGGAAGATTGGTGAATTTCACCGTCGTCCATCCTGCTTGCACCTATCCCGAAGACGTGCTACCATCTTACTATCATGCGTCTTTGCTACGAAGAAAGAGTCTATTTTCAGCTATGGCAGAGTCATCAGAGCAATGGTACAACCGACAGGCGGTGGAACAACTTGCGTTGCATATTCCTTTTGAGCGTGACAGCGCGAGCAAATCGGAGCAGATAGAGATGTTACGTGGGCTGGTCATTCGGCATGGACGAGCGATGGACCCACAGGAGTTTGGCTTCGAGGCGCGTACAGAACTGATACGTCTTGGCCTGTGGAGCCGTATTGGACCGCAAAATGAATAATACAAGGTTTCTTGCCAACTGCACTTTTTGACTGAATATTGTGGAGATCGTTGCGATGGTAATTTAACTATTCTCCTCTTAATCAGTACAATTTATATTCAATATAAATTGCACTGATTTTGTTTTGACTCAATCTACTTTTTTGCTGCAACGATGCTCTATTTGCGTGTTTATTATTGTTCGTTTTGTTGCATTGAGTATTGAAATTACTAGAAAGATATGTTACTCTCTAAAGAGAGATTTAGGAAGTTGATATACAAAATTTGCATAGGCTTTGCGTCTAGTTATTGAGTATCTTGTAACCGACTGTTGCTAGAGATAGCACTGTAAACCGTAACGGTACACCGGTTACAATGAAGATACCGCCTAGCAAGGAGGGATAGCGGGAACAAAAAGCGCGAACATCAGAGACTCTTCTCTACTAAGGGGGCAAGTAGACGCGTCCAGATTTCTTCCTCTTTACTATTGGTGAAGTCAAGAATTCTCTGAAATGTCGTTTTGTACTATTTCTACGTCCATGATTTCATGGCGTGAGGAACATGGAGACGAACCTATGAAAAAGACTCTCATTATCGTCCCGTTGGTGTTACTGTCGATAGCGATAGCGTTCTTTTCGTTTACAGTAGCCCATGCACAGGGAGGACCACCACAGATACTAGGGTATCACATCGAAAACCAGATGTTACACTGCATCAACAAATATTTGCCGTGTAACACTCCGGCAACCGCTACCAATTCCTTGTACACCAATGTAGAAGTAGACAAGTTTGCCGCAGGTAAAAAGCATGGAACACCTGATGCGGTCAACTTAGTCTGCGGCTATGCGTACTTTGACCAGAACAATAACGTACACTACGTTTCTGGTCGAGTATCCGCTGGATTTGGTCCAGGCTGGATCAAGGGAAATGCGGAGCTTGAAGGCAACTATAGCCTGACTAGCCATCACGCAGTCGGAGAGATCGAGCATGTTGTCGCTTATGATGCTACGACTCAGGATACAGCGTGGGTGAATGGGACAATCGTTATCAACAATGCCACGAACTTACGCGTCTCCGGTGGTTTCAATCTCACCATC
>CAXUGH010000331.1:0-5895 GCA_964250365.1 uncultured Ktedonobacteraceae bacterium | reverse complement strand
TTGATAATTTGTTGGGCAAAATTTAAAAACCCCCTGCAACCGACAAACCTCCAAACCGCGTTTTAAATTAATAACACCCCTACAGATTGCCGTTTACTCATCAGATTTTGCAGCATAATTCGCATCGTTGGCTTGCTTACGCATATCGTACTCATGGACACCCTTTTTGAGCGTGCCAAGCGCGAGTGTGGCACACGTTGGGCGAGTCATGACGAGTTCGCGTCCAAGCTGGTCAACGAGGTCCTCAAAGCTAGTGTTCTCGATCTCTTCTGCCGTCATGCCTTCGACCATCTCGGTAACGTAGGAGGCGGCGGCACGGCTAATGGTGCAGCCTTCGCCCTCCCAGTTGACAGTCTCGGCCTTGCCATTCTTGTCGAAGCGCACATGCATGGTGATAACGTCGGCACAGCCTGGATTGCCACCGCTCAGACTCACATCGGCATGCTCTAGCGGTCCGTTGTTACGTGGATTCTCGTAGTGATCCATTAAAAAATCAATGGCTTCCTGGCGATTCATTGTTGTTGTCCTTCCTCATTTCGAGGATATTGATAATGGTGCAATGCATTCTTCATAAGAATGCATTGCACCATTATCAATGTTATGGTTACTAGGTGTTATTATTTTTCGATTGGTGCGCGGACGACGTTGCCCCATTCCGTCCAGGAGCCGTCGTAGTTGCGTACACGCGGGAAACCGAGCAGTTCGGTAAGCACAAACCATGTGTGGGCGGAACGCTCACCAATACGGCAATAGGAGATGACTTCTTTGTCAGGAGTGATATCCTTGTTACCGTAAATCTGGCGCAACTCTTCGGCGGACTTGAATGTGCCATCGGCATTAGCAGCCGTTGCCCACGGAATACTCTTCGCCCCTGGAATATGCCCCCCGCGCTGAGCACCTTCCTGTGGATAGTTGACCATGTGCAGCAGTTCGCCGCTATACTCCTGTGGTGAGCGCACGTCGATCAGGCGACGGTCGGGATTCTTCAAACCGCTCGCAACATCGTCACGGAAGGCACGGATAGACTCATCAACGGGCTGTGCGTGGTAATTCGTCTGCTCGAAGTGCGGAACGTCTTTTGTATATTCGCGCTTCTCAGCCTCCCACTTGGCACGACCACCGTTCATAACTTTCATATTTTTCTGACCATACATGCTGAACAGCCAGAAGGCATAGCATGCATACCAGTTGTTTTTATCGCCGAAAAGCACAATTGTCGTATCGTTCGTCACACCATAGCGGCTCATGAGCTGCTCAAAGCCCTGCTGATTGATGAAATCGCGCGTCACTTTATCCTGCACATCGACATGCCAGTCGAGTTTGACCGCTCCGGGGATATGCCCCACCTCGTAGAGAAGCACGTCCTCGTCGGCTTCGATCAAACGTACTTTGGGATCGTTGAGATGTTCCGCCACCCACGTAGTATCTACCAACACCTCTGGATGTACATATCCTGCTGAACTCAAGCTTGATGCTGTTTCTGTTCCAGACATTGCTACATTCCTCTCTATACTAGATATTGTTGCTCACCATTGCAGCCTACCAAAAACAAGCCACGATGATAAATAAGGTCATGGTTAAGGGTGCTGTTCTGTACTTACATCGCTGTTACATACAACAAGTTCCCTATGGTTTATATTCTACCCCACAGGTCGGAATTAGACAAGTAGCAGCATGACAGGGAAACAACCTATTCCCAACCGTTATCAAACAAGAGTTTTATGCTTATTTTTGCTGAGGGAGAGCAAGCGTTCGGCTAAGCCCGTATTGCGGAGTGCCACACGATCATTTTTGACCGCCATTTCGAGGGCATGGGGTTGACCGACAAGCACACAGAAACGCTTTGCGCGTGTGATTGCCGTGTACAACAAGTTGCGCTGTAATAGCATGCGATGCTGCATTACTAGAGGAATAATAACCGCTGGATACTCGCTACCCTGACTTTTGTGAATGGTGACGGCATACGCTAGCGTCAATTCGTCCAGTTCGTGAAATTCGTAGCTGACGTAGAGCGGACCAGCCTCTTCTATGAACTCGACCTTCACGGTGGCATTCTCGCGGTTGATGGCACGTACCCAGCCCACGTCGCCGTTAAACACGCCTTTGTCGTAATTATTGCGTATCTGCATCACTTTGTCACCAACGCGAAAGACGTTGCCACCCCACTCAACCTGCGCGAGAGCGTCGGGGTTGAGATGTGCCTGTAACTCCTGATTGAGGCTCAGTACACCAACAGGTCCTTTATACATTGGAGACAACACCTGGATGTCCGAGGTTGAATTGAAGCGATAACGTGTGGGCAAGCGGCGTTGCACGAGATCGAGAATCAACTTCTGCATACGCGTAGGGTCTTCTTCCGCCATAAAAAAGAAGTCGCTCGTAGCCTCTATCTTCACATTTGGCATCTCGCCAGCATTGATACGATGTGCGTTGACAATAATTCTGCTCTGTTGCGCCTGCCGAAACAGTTCCGTCAGACGGCTTGTCGGCAGTGCCTCGCTGCGTAAGAGGTCGCGCAACACGTTCCCAGGACCAACGGAGGGCAACTGATCAGCGTCGCCAACAAGCAGCAGATGTGCATCTTTAGGCAGAGCCTTTAGTAGATTGTAGAAGAGTAGAATATCGACCATCGAGAACTCGTCAACAATCACAAATTGGTAGGGCAAGGGATTCGCCTCGTTACGCTGATACATGTTGTCGTGTGGCGCAAATTCGAGCAAGCGATGCAGTGTTTTCGCCTCAAAACCCGTCGCCTCCGCTAGCCGCTTCGCCGCCCTACCAGTTGGAGCCGCCATCGCGACCGACACCTTACGTTGACGCAGCAACATCAACAGAGCGCGAATAGAGGTAGATTTACCGGTGCCAGGGCCACCCGTGAGAATGCTCACTTTTTGATTATAGGCCATCTGCACCGCCTCACGTTGTCGCTCCGTCAGGTGCATATTGCGCTTCTGTTTGAGTAGCGAGAACACAGTGTCCCATTGTTGCTGCGTCGTCGTAGGTAGCGTACTATTTTCACGCAACAACTGTTTGAGAATACGCACAGAACCTTTTTCAGCATGCCAGAAGGGACCAAAATAAATATGCTTTTGGGCTTCCTGCTCCTCGACTTCATATGGTACGTAATCAGGAATATCATTCTGTGCAGTTTGGGAGACACTTAGCATATTCATGGGTAACAAAGAGATAGCAGGCTCCTCAATAAACACCTCGCCCTCTGACTGAAGTTGTTCGATAGCAGGTGGCAAGGCTAATTGTGGAACCATCAAAATATCAGAGGCGCGATGCAGCAAATCCTCTTCATACAGGAAACAATGTCCATCCTCGTTGGCGGCTTGCGAGAGAATGTATTTGAGTCCAGTGGCGAGACGGGGTACGCTATCGAATGGCAGACCAAGCTTTACCGCGATATCGTCTGCGGTGCGAAAGCCAATGCCCTGTACATCTCGTTCAAGCTGATACGGATTTTCGCGGATAACCTTGATCGACTCTTTGCCATACTGCTTGTAGACACGCGTCGCAACGTTGATCGACACTTCATGTGTCTGCAAGAAAAGATGTAACTCTTTAATCTCGCTCTGCTCCAACCACGCCTTCGTAATTTCATCGCGGTCCTTTGCGCTGATGCCCTTCACCTCGCTCAACCGTTCAGGCTGTTGCTCGATAATAGCAAGCGTCTGTTCGCCGAAGGAATCAACAATCAGCTTCGCCTTCTTGGGACCAATGCCTTTGATGAGACCGGAGCTAAGGTAGCGCGTCATGCCCTCAAGAGATGCGGGCAGCCGTTGCACATAACTGGATATGTGCAACTGCCGCCCATACTTGGGGTCGTTCTCCCATTCGCCCTCGACGGAGAGCAGTTCGCCAACGTGAATTCCTGGCAAAATGCCGACGACCGTCATCAGGTCATCTCGGAAGAGACGACCTGCATCCGTCAAGCGGAAACGCGCAACGGTATACTGATTCTCCTCGTTGCGAAAAACGATATTTTCTACAGAGCCTTCGAGTTTGGGCATAGCATTCTATTCTAAGAAGATGCAGGTAGAGGCACAGCTTGCAATGCTCGCGCAACTGTCACCAGATTGATAGCCGCCGTCTTTCCTGTTTTCTCGGACCAATCATGTCTATAATCTGTATCGAGATAACTTTCGGTTGGACCAGGACCTTTATTCCAATAGGTCCACGAATTACCAGGAATGGTATATCCAATGTCAACAAGTCCCCCCGATAGCTCTGAGATGACATGATGGGCACCGTCTTCGTTTCCCGTCACAACAATACCTGCCACCTTATTATATGCAACCGGTCGGCCTTCCTTGTCTGTCTCTGAGAGCATCGCGTCCATTCGCTCAAGTACCTGCTGAGAAATACTCGAAGGGCGAGCAATCCATGTCGGCGTCGCAATAATCAAAATATCAGAGGCGAGGAGCTTTTGATGAATCACAGGCCACTCATCTCCGTTTCCCTCATCTGATGAGACACCCGGAAGAATTTTGTAGTCCACAAGACGCACCATTTCCACCTCTACACTCTGCTTTTTCAGTTCGCTAATAACAACGTTGGCTAATGCCTCTGTGTTAGAAGGTGCTGGAGACTTTTTCAGAGTGCAGCTAAGGACGAGTGCCTTTAACGGTGTGTTGCTCATAACTTCTTTCCTTTATACACTGTGTACGTTTTGCTGAATGGATTCCATTGTAGGGCGCGAAAACGTATACAGGAGTTTTGCTATCTACTACTATAGCATGTCCGCTGGTTTTAGCAAATGCTTCGAGTACGCATGCATTCGCTTCATCAGTCTCTCAATCTCTGGCACTGAGATATGTTCATGATGAAGAATAAAAATTTCAGGAAGGAGAATAGCCTCGATGTTGAAAAATATCAACAAGCCCTTCACGACTTCTTCAGCATGCCTTGCTCCGTAATCCTGATTTTTGTGGTTACTGGCAACAAAGCCAATAAGCTTGTCCGCATATATTTCTGGATATCTTACGCTATCGAAAAAGTTCTTCAATCCCCCCGGCATACTTTTATAATAGGTTGGAACCACAAAGAGCAACGCGTCGGCATTCACCATATGCTCTAACTGTTCTCTTTGCAAGGTACTCGCGGTTTCAGAATAAATGTATTCGCCTGTGAATAAAGTGGAAAAACTTTCTAAACGTGCAATAGAGGTTGATGTGCTAGTTTCTTGAGCATATTTCTGAATACTACTCGACACAACCAAACTATTGTTATTTTTCTTGATGGAGCCGTTGATGATGCACATTCTCATACTCATATGATAGCATATTGTACATAAGGGGGTGCAACGAACCTCAAATAAGCTGAGATAAGGAGTTTCAAGAGCATGCATGAATTTGTCTCAGACGACACGTTAGAGGAGATGAAAGCCTATTACCGTGCCAGAGCCAAAGAATATGACGAGTGGTTTTATCGTCAAGGGCGTTATGACCGAGGAACTGAACTCAACGCGCTATGGTTCCGTGAGGTATACGATGTGCAGGAGACGTTACGTGCGTTTTACATTGAAGGCGACATCCTCGAATTAGCACCAGGAACAGGCATCTGGACGGAACTCTTCCTGCAACACGCAACCTCTATCACCGCTGTAGATGCCTCAGCAGAAATGATAGCAATCAATCAAGCGCGAATAGCCGACACTCGCGTTTCCTATGTGCAAGCCGACCTCTTTACATGGCAACCCGACCGCCTCTACGATGCCGTCTGCTTTTGCTTCTGGCTCTCACATGTTCCAACTGACCGCCTTTCATCCTTTATACAAACAGTAGCGAAAGCGTTGCGTCCCAATGGAAAAATCTTTTTCGTCGATAGTCGTCGTGAACTCAACACAACAGCTATAGACCAAGAGTTACCAGAAGAACAGGAACAAGTGGC
>CAXUGH010000330.1:0-5940 GCA_964250365.1 uncultured Ktedonobacteraceae bacterium | reverse complement strand
GATGGCTACTTCTCAATTGTTGACCGCAAGAAAGATATGATTATTCGTGGCGGCTTCAACGTCTACCCACGCGAAATCGAAGAGGTGCTGTACGAGCATCCTGATATATCAGAGGTCGCGGTGATTGGCGTGCCTGACGCGAAGATGGGTGAAGAGGTCAGGGCGATTGTCTATCTCAAGCCTGGATCACAAGCTACTGCCGAAGACATCCAGTCATTCTGTAAAGAGCGGGTTGCGGCCTACAAATATCCGCGCACCGTCGTCTTTATTGACACACCGCTGCCTAAAAACGCGACGGGCAAGATTCTGAAACGTGAGTTGAGGGGGATGTAGGACCATAAATTGACAAACAACAGAGGAATTGGCAGTACTGCCAATTCCTCTGTTGTTTGTCAATTTATGGTCTTGTGCCGTGACTGGGGCGTCCCAATTGTTGCGGCAGGAGCGCATAAGCGTCATGTACCCACTCACAAAGCAGGGGACGTGTCTCGCGCGGGTCGATAATCTCTTCAACGATAAAGCGTTCCGCTGTGCGAAACGGCGAACGAACGGCATCCAGCCGTGTACGAATCTCTTCAAAAAGAGCCTTTGGGTCGTCGCTAGCCTCTAACTCGCTACGATATGCCGCCTCTATTCCGCCCTCAATTGGCAACGAACCCCAATCGCCTGAAGGCCATGCGTAACGCTGCGCGAACTTGTGACGATTGGTCATGCCCGCACCACCAACGCCGAACACGCGACGAATAATCACCTCCGCAACTGGAATAGTTGCTTGATAAACAGCCGAAATTGCACGCACTCCATAGCGAATTGTGCCTCTACGCTCGGCCTCACGTCCAATAGCTAGTCCGGGTTGATCAGTGAGTGTGACGATGGGGAGATGAAATGTCTGGCATAAGTCAACCAATCGTATCATCGCGTCGGCTCCTTCGACGGTGAGACCGCCTCCACCCATGTAGGGATCGGCGGCAATTACTCCAACGGGATGCCCGTCGAGCCGTGCGAGGGCGGTTACAGTAGCTCGACCGTAGCGAGCAAGCTCGAACACCGAATCTTCATCAAAGATAGCAGCCAGAATGGGGCGAATACGGTAGGGACGCCGTGTATTTCTTGGTATAGCCGTGAGCAGTGACTCTTCACGGCGCGTTGGGATGTCGCCCGTGGGTTGTACAGGTGGCAACTGAAACACGTTTTGCGGCAAATACGACAGAAATTGGCGTATGAGAGTGTAGGCTTCCTCTTCGCTCTGCACGACAACATCAACCGCTCCACTATTGCGATGAATAGCGACTCCGCCGAGTTCCTCCTTGCTCAAATCCTCGCCCATGCCAGACTTCACAACGGGCGGCCCAGCAACGAACAGTTGCGCGATTTTCTCGACCATCACCGAAAAGTGTGAGGCTGCAAGCCGTGCTGCTCCCAGACCTGCAACCGATCCGAGGCACGCGGCGGCAACGGGAACAAGGCTCAGATTATCGACGACATAATCCCAGCCAGGGTTAGCAGGAATATAGGTAAAGCCATGCTGCTCAAGCATCTTCACGCTACCACCGCCACCTGTACCATCAACTAGCCGTACAAGTGGTATCTGCAAACTATTGGCGAGTTGTTCCGAATAGACCTGCTTACCAATAATGGCGGCATCAGCAGAGCCGCCACGCACCGTAAAATCGTCGCCCCCCACAACAACTTTACGACCAGTAATACGACCCGTCCCAAACACAAAATTCGCGGGTCGAAACGTTTTGAGTTGTCCTTTCTCATCATACTCAGCAGTGCCCGCAAGTACACCCGTTTCATGAAAGGTATCGGCATCAAGTAGCATAGCGATACGCTCACGCACCGTTAAGCGACCCTGTGCATGATGCTTGGCAATTTTCTCAGTGCCACCCATCGCCTGTGCAAGCCGCTCGCGGCGGTGCAATTCATCAAGTTCTGATTCCCACGTCATAGTGTAGCCTTATCTACTGATAGAACACTTTCTTGATATTGTACACCGTTATAAGGGCTTTGCGGAGGCTCTATTGGTTCTAGCTAAGCCTAGCTTAATCTTCTTGTGTTATGAAGTACATAATTTTTGTCACACACTACTTTCTACCTATTTTATCCACTATTTGCGACCAATATGGTACTATATACCCATATTTGGGCAAAGGGTGAGTAATGGGCAAGATATATTATCTCGACTTAAAGACGCTCCTCGAAACTCTCGAAGGACAGTCTTGCATTTTGCAACGCGAGATTCCCAAAAATATTACTCGGCTGAGTGAGAACTGCCTCTGCTCTATGCGCGTTTCAACGTATGGGCAGATTACTTCTTGTGTCCTTGTTGAGAGCAATGGACGGCAATATGACGCTATTCCCATTTTACAAGCTCTGTACGCCCTTGAAAATTGGGACGTAACGATTGTTCCTGAATCAAAACAACTCTCGCCCTCTCTATACGCACCGCAACAAGATAGTCCGCTCGTGCAGACGCCACCCACGCCAATTCCTGCTCCAAGCCCAGCCTCCGACGAGGAGATAATTCCCTATCTACTGACTCCGAATGCAATGGAGCAACTCCAAAGTTGGACACCTAAAGAGCGACTGCTGGCACGCACGCTACTGCTCCATGTCGATGGCATAAGAAGCATCGTTGATATTCGGGCGCACCTTTCTTTCTCCCCTGCCAGCATAGAGCAAACATTTACTTTACTCTATCAAAGAGGTATTATTGGTTTTCGTAGACGAGGCATGTAAGAAATTTTTAGAAGTTATTGTGTAGCAATAAGGAGACTGAATAGTGAAATCTCTACTTAACTGGTGGTACAGCATTTCGTTACCGCAACAAGATGTCGGTGCCTCTCCACTACAACGCGAACGGATGCGTTATGCTAAATTGACAAGTGCTTTTCTGTTACTGATTGCTCTTATGGTTGTACCAACGGCACCAATCATGATATTTGACTCGCCACGAAGTCCGTCGTCTCCGCCTCTTGCCTTTGGTATGCTTGGCTTTCTCTGCATCTCATTTGTTTTAGGACGTATGAGACTGCAAATTCCTTCGGCAATTTGTATTATCGGCTGTATATCTCTTTCAGTCATTGGTCCGCTCGTAACAAACCCTCTCGATCCTACGTTGATTCCCTTGTTCAACACGTTAGTCATTGTAATTATTCTTGCCGGTGCCCTTATGCCACCAGTTGCGGCTCTTATAGTTGGCGCATTCGATTGTCTTGCCATTATTCTTATCGCTACATTTCAACCGCATACAGCCGCTTATCAGCAGATGATGGATCAGCACCTCTTCACAGTATCTTTATTGCTACCTCTCATTATTCAGATCGTTGTTGCCGTGGTTGTCTACGTTATCATGCGTAACTTGAATCAGGCTATTCGTCGTGCCGACCGCGCGGAAGAGATTGCTCAACTGCGCCAGGAATTGATGAAGCAGGCTCAGGAGCGTGCGAATGAGCAAGAGCAGCTTGCGAAAGGCATCGAGGTGATCGCGCAAGTGCATGCTCAAATCGCTAATGGTGACTTCAAGACGAGAGTTCCGCTTCGTGCGGATAACGTGTTGTGGCAGGTTGCTGTGCCGCTGAACAATCTCCTGAATCGCTTACAAGGCACCAAAGAACAGGCAGAGAAATTTGAGCGTATGAATGTCGCGGTTGCAAAGGCACTACAAAGTGTGCAGAGAGCCAAACGCACAGGTACACCTATCCAGATGGCTCCAACGGGTACTCCCGTCGATCTTCTTATGATGGAGTTCATGAATACTAATGCCAGCAATATACAAGGGCGTCGATAAAATTTTTCATACATTCTCCTTTATGCTCCAAACATGTGTTTGGAGCATAAAGGAGAATGTATGTCTACTTTCCCTTCTTATAGTACGGAGACATCTTGAGCATTTGTTGACGTACAAGTGGTGCGATCAGTGGCATAACTAGACGCACGGGCGCGGGAGGCGTGTTGTACGGAGCAAGGTCTATCATGATTTCGTCGAAGCTGTGACGCTGGTAATGCAACAACTGTTCGCTTGCATCCGTATCGAGCCAATCGGTGCAGTATTCTCCTGTGCTGAATGCGTTTTCGGGTAACATGCCAACGCCAGCAATCTGTAAGGAGCGTCCGAGATAGTCTCGGTAGCGTACTTGGCAATTTGCGCCGCCGCCAATCAGCCACGTCTTACCCCATATATCGCTTTGAATGCCGTTCGCGATAGCCAATCCTACGTCATGCGTATGTACCATCTCGATACGTGTGTCTAACGGAATGGTGAACATAATCGGATGCGGTTGACGAGCTTCTAATGGAGGCACATCCGCGAAACGAAAAATAGCCCACTCAAGTCCCGATTCCTTGACCGCCGCTTCGCCAAGTAATTTATGTTCGCTATACGCGTCAGTTGCAACTATGGGATCGTCAACTGTACGCGGCGGTGGTAGTTTTTGCGTGTGTCCAAAAACATCCAATGTCGATGCGAACAGTATCTTGGGAGGCGAGGCAAGACCTTTTGCCGCTTTCAGGACATTTTGTGTGCCATCGACGTTCACTGCTCGCGCTCTCTCTACATTCTCATCAACAGCAGGAGGAATAATAAATGCGAGATGAATAATAATCTCTTGTCCCTGCACAGCCTGTGTGACATCCTCTATGTTACGGACATCGCCCCAGAGTTGCTCGAATATGTAATGCTTTGCTAGTTCTTGTGCCCTCTTTGTGTTTCTCGGTGTCTGAATATCGAAACTCCGAACATCGTGACCCTGCCGAACCAGCTCTTGTAGCGTGCTTGACCCGATGTTTCCTAGTGCTCCCGTGAGGAGAACCTTCATTTTTTGCTTTGCTCCTTTTGCTCCACGAATGTACCCGTGAAAGATATTACCCTCTTTTTATATCATGGAAAGAAGCTTATGTACAAAAAATACCTTTTCTCCTAGAGATAGCTCCTATTAGTCTATCGTTGGTTAAGATGCTCTAACCAGTAATGGTGCGTTTTGGCAACGACGGTGATAACGTTTTTGATCTCTTTTTCGAGTTGGAAATCGGGACCAGCGGGCAGAAAGAGTATAGTGCCTTCGCGCCTTACACAGATATTTTCGACGATAATGGCCCGTAAGAGCCACAGTGCCATCTCCTCATTTTGACACTGTAGACCAATCCAGCCTAGTCGCCCACTACGTAAAACAGGTAATCCCGTAACGAGACGCAGACCACGCTCAATTTCGGCGAGTACGTTTTCATAAGCTGGCATGTTTGCTCGTACTTCGTCGGGAGGTACAGGCTCTAGTAGTGTATCGCGGTGCGGAGGACCACCTGCTAGCGCAAGGTCGCAGAAACTTGTCCACATCTCGTTCCAGGCTACCTGTCCATCTTCTGCATACTGTATAGGCGCGGTACCCATAGGAGCAGAGCTAACTTTTGTATTGCCTTGATAGCGCGGTGGGAGAATGCTGGATAGAGCAGAAGATGTAGATGTGTTGCGGTTCTCTCTAGCAGTGGATATGACAGGCGGCACATAGATAGCACTGTCGCGCCAGTTCAATTCGGTAATAGCACCGCCAATAATGGTAAAGGTTTCTGCTGGCTCAGTCCATGTGATATATTCCCCTTCGGGGAGTTCTGCGAACACTGCCGCAAACACTGGACGACCAGCGATTCTTCGCTCTAGCACATCCGTATGTATTCTCTTCGCGGCTGAATTGTGCTTTAAGCTTACATCTATTTGATAGCCGCGCAGGTTTTCTTGTGTATAGATAATCAACGCGCCAATAGTTTCACCAATATCAAGCACAATGTCGTTATAGACACGCTCAACATACTGCTCGACCATGCTGTCTGCTCCTCTCTCTGTAACAAAATTGTGTAGATAAGAGACGTGACAGGGGCGGAGCCGCTGTCACTACTATACTTCCTGCCACTACGTGGCAGAGCCGCCCGAGCGATGTATAGTAG
>CAXUGH010000329.1:0-5953 GCA_964250365.1 uncultured Ktedonobacteraceae bacterium | reverse complement strand
GTGTACCATGCTGTTGCGTCAGGGTGCGGAGCTTCTCAAGATAGCCGGGGAGCGGCAACACGAGTCCCATGTTTGCCGCGACAGGCTCGACGATCACGGCAGCAATCTGGTCGGGGTACATGTGGAATAGCTGCTCGATGGCGGAACTATCATTGTAGGCGACGGTCAACGTATTTCTTGTCGTTTCGATTGGGACGCCAGGACTATCGGGTAAACCCATTGTCGCTACACCAGAACCAGCTTGTACCAACAACATATCAGCGTGCCCGTGATAGCAGCCAGAGAACTTGACGATTTTGTCGCGTCCTGTAAAGGCACGAGCCAGACGTAACGCGCTCATAGTGGCTTCGGTACCAGAGTTGACGAAGCGAATCATCTCGACTGAGGGCACACGTTCGATAACAAGTTTTGCCAGTTCGCTTTCGGCCTGTGTGGGTGCGCCAAAGCTGAAACCACGCTGGCTCGCTTGTATCACGGCCTCAACAACCGAGGGGAAGGCATGACCAAGAATCATTGGTCCCCATGACTGCACATAGTCTAGGTATCTGTTGCCATCGACATCGTAGAGGTATGGTCCGTGTGCGTGGTCGATGAACACAGGTTCGCCGCCCACGCCGCGAAAGGCACGAACGGGACTATTGACGCCTCCTGGCATGAGGGTTTGTGCCTCCGCAAAGAGGTCGTGCGAACGGGAGAGCGTCAAGTTACTCTCCGTGTATGCTGAATGAGTCATGTCTTTTAAGCTCCGATTGCCTCAAGGATGTCGTCCAGCGGCTGTGCGACACAGGTAAACATGGGAGTGTCGCGCAGTGTGTACATGCTGGCCTCGGTCTCGCGCAGTTCCTGTACAAGGTCGAGGAAGTCGTTGATGTTGTCGGTCTCGAAGGCAACGACAAATTCCTGATCGTCGATGCCGAATGAGTAGGTGGTGTTGAGCGACACGCTGGGGTAGGTCAGGCCAACGCGGATATGCTCACCCATCATGCGCTTGCGATCCTCGGCTGGCAGAGCGTACCATGCACGCGTCTTCACGAATGGATAAACGAAGAGGTATTTCCTGTCTTCGGGCATGATTACGAGGCGTGGATCATGCGCCCCACGAGCGTTTTTGCCAACATAGACGGAACGCTTGGTCATCGAAAGGAACGCCTGAGACTCACGTAGATATGGTCCCATTGCGCTACGACGTATCTGGCTGCTGAGAGTTCGCAGGTCTTCGATATCGTAGGTCGCTTGCCAGAGCATAAAATCGCAATCGGAGCGGATACCGTAGAGACCGAAGCTGCGAACCAGAGCATTCTCTGCGTGTTTATCAAAGAGTTGCTTTAATTCGGCTTTACCCTTTGCGCGTACATCGGCTGGAAGCAGTTGCCATTGTGGGTCGAGTTTATAGAAGGTGAAACGCACAAGTTGGCGCGGCTGCTTGGCCTTTGGTTTGGCAGGAGCAGGAGACGGTTCAAGGTGTGTGATTTCGTTTTGATCAGCGATAATTTGTTCTGTCATGATACTTTTTCCTCATATGCTACAATTGCCTCTAACAGACCGGAAATCGTAAACTCTTGCGCCTCAACCGCAATGGTAAGACCAAGTTCGCGTGCCGTCTGCGAGGTAATGGGACCAATACAAGCGATAGTAGGTAGTTCATCAGGTTGTAGAGTTTGACCCGTCGCTACCTCACATTGTTTCAACCAAGCCATAAAGTTTCGCACAGTAGACGAGCTGGCGAAGGTGAGAATATCTAAGCAATGTTCGCGCAACATCTGCCACAACTCTTTGCCAAGCTCATCACTTACAGCAGCGGTACGCGTATAGTACGCAGGTACGTCATCGACGATGGCTCCAGCGTTCTGCAGTATAGGTGCCAGGACTTTTCGCGCTTCCGCGGCACGAGCTAGCAGGATATGTTGTCCTTCAAGTGAGATACTTAGCTGTTGAGCTTCCGCAATCAGAGCCTCAGCGACCCCTTCTGCGACATAGGCATCGGGGATGAGGTCGGCGGACAGACCATATTGCTCAAGAGCGGCGGCAGTTGCAGGGCCAATTGTGGCGATACGAAAGTCGTCTAAGAGATTATACCCCAATGTCTGAATGCGCTGCATGCAGATGTTTACACCGTTGGCACTGGTAAATACCACCCAATCATAGCGATAAAAATTCTCTTTTTGCCTCATGTCGTCGATGTAGCATAAGCGTAACAGTGCCTCGTCGAGTTGTGTCCAATCGGTCGGTGGCACGATGCGAATGGTGGGAAACTCGATGGGAGTTGCTCCGAGTGCAAGTAGCCCTTTGCTCAAGACGCTGGCTTGTTCGCGGGTACGCGTGACAAGGACGCGCTTTCCTGCTAATGGACGTGTGGCAAGCTGAAAATCAGACATGCAACTGCTCCTCTTCTCGTAGCAGGTCGATGTCGTGAATGATTTCGTGGGCACCTTGCGCGAGAGCGTCTTCCGCGAGTGCCACGCCTAATTGTGCAGCATCCGTAATCGTCGTCGTTGGAGTCCACGGCATGCTTTGTGAAACCTGGACACGGCGGCGTCCGTCAAGGCTAATGACGAGGCCACGCACGGTAAACTGATCGTCTGCGAAAAAGCCATGTGCGGCAACGGGCAGATAGCAACCAGCACCAAGGCGGCGCATGAACATACGCTCGGCACTCGTCGCCGCCTCTACATTGGTGTCGCGCAGAGGGGCAAGTAGTTCGAGCAGGGCTGGCTCTGTTCGGGTTTCGAGTGCTAACGCGCCTTGACCGGGGGCGGGCATAATCATCTCGGTTGAGAGATGTGTCATGCGTTCTGCCAGTTGCTCCTGTAGACCCATACGATGTACGCCAGCGGCGGCAAGCACAATCGCGTCATAGTCGCCAGCGTCGAGTTTGCGTAAACGTGTATCAACGTTACCGCGTATCGAGAGAATGTCGGCGTGTGGGTAAAATTCGCGCAACTGGGCGGTGCGACGTAGGCTACTCGTGCCAATGCGAAGTGGTGCTTGTGTGGCGCGGTAGACCGCTTGCAGGTCGTCTTGCTGCATATCGAGGGCTGGGTTTGTGATGAGGACATCACGCACGTCTTCGCGCGGTCCCACGATTACGAGTTGTAGCTCTGCTGGTTGCTGCGTCGGCAGGTCTTTGAGGCTATGTACGGCGAGGTCGATACGTCGCTCCTGTAGAGCGCGTTCGATCTCAAGCACAAACACACCATCGCCCCCAATTTTCGAGAGGGGAACCTGCGTTACGCGGTCGCCTGTGGTACGAATCTGTTCGATTGTAATATCAAGATTGGGCCACTGCTGGCGTAGTCGTTCGACGACCCACTGTGTCTGTATCATGGCGAGCTTGCTGGCTCGCGTCCCTATTGTTATTCGCATTCGTAGAGTCTTCTTCCAATTTAAAAAGATAGCGTAAGGCTTCCGCATACACATGACCTTGCCCATCTGCCGCCGCCTCTTTGAGTTGAAGGGTAGGTGTATGCAATATTTTGTTGACGAGTCGCGTCGTGAGTTCCTGTACGGTAGCGGCTTCACGTTCAGAAAGTGTCGATGAGAGTTGGCGCATAGCGCGTGCAAGTTCTTGCTGGCGAATGACCTCAATGGAATGACGCATATCGCTAATCGTGCCGGTCACACTTAGCGAAGAGAGCCACCGCTCGAACGCTTGCACCTCTTCGGCGATAATGGCCTGCACATGCTCGGCTTCTTGCAAGCGTAGAGAGATACCACGCTCCACCTGAGCTTGTAGGTCGTCGAGATTATAGAGATGCACATTTGGCAGTGTGCCGACTTCGGGGTCAACATCGCGCGGCAGTGCTATGTCTATAAGAAGGAGAGAGCGACCATCATCGCGCTTCTCCAGAATGGGATGCATGCGTTCGGGAGTGATAAGAGCATGAGGAGCCTTTGTTGAGCTAATCACCACGTCTGCGTCTATCAATGCATCAGATAGCTCGGCAAAGGTGCGGTGCGTCGCGCCGAGCGTTTCGGCGAGATTGACAGCGTTGGCATGCGTGCGATTGATAATGACGAGTTGACTAGCACCATTATCGAGCAGGTTGCGGGCTGCTACCTCGCTCATCTCGCCCGATCCTACAAGTAAGATATGGGCATTGTGCAGGTCGGGAAAGAGGTGTCGCGCCAATTGGACCGCGACGTGACTCACCGAGGCCGCATTGCGACTGATACCCGTTTCATTTCGCGCACGCTTACCCGTGACAAGTGCCGCACGAAATAGTGCCGAGGTGACAGGACCAGCAAAGCCACTCGCTTGAGCGATCTCTAATGCCTCCGCCACCTGTCCCTGTATCTGTGGCTCACCAGGGACGAGCGAGTAGAGGCCACAGGCGACGCCGAGCAGATGAGACACGGCCTCCTCATCGACATGCGTAAAGCAGTGCGCCTCAAGTTCTGCCAGAGGAACATCTTTTGCAATGCCCATGATATGGAGCAGACGTTCACGCGTAGGACTCACTTCGGAGCATACAGCATAAAATTCCATGCGGTTGCAGGTGGAGAGCAGGACACATTCCTGTACGAACTCTCTAGCTTTGCTGAGAACCTGTGGAATCTGGCGGGACGAACAGGTGAGCCGCTCACGTAGTGCAATAGATGCGGTGGTATGATCCATTCCAACGACGACGATATGCATGCAAACCTCATAAATCTCAAATTTTGGTAGTATTCTATAGAGATTTTAGCGTTTTTTTGGAGATAGTCAAGTCCTAGAGTGTCAAAATGGTACCTGATTTTAGGTCAGGTCTGTACCTGACCTCTGTATTGTACCTCCTTGTAAGTAATTTCGTGTTCCAATATAATGAAGATACGTTTAGAGATACCTCAAAATAACGGAGAAAAGAAATGCAGTTCTACGCAATACTTCTTATCATCTTATTCGTGGTACTAGTCTGCTATCTGGTCTTCATCTTCGTTCGTCTCATTCTACGTGGACAAAGAGAGAGTCGCATTCTGCAAAGTGGTCGGCATGTTACAGCAACAGTCACAAAGGTTGGCGAATATAACGAACGGGCACTTGGCTATCGACCGCGTGGACTCGGTCCCAAACGCTATTACGTAATAGCTACCTGGAGAGACGAAGAGACAAGTGAGGCATATACCTTTCAAAAACGTGGTTTATTCAATGCTCCCCGCTACAATGAAGGTGATACGATTCAGGTTACTATTGCCCCCAACAATCCGCAGCAGTATGTTATGCAAGTGTCATCAAATTGAAAAGTATGCTACCTAGAACGGATTGTGGTCATCATTACCATTATTACCATTATTACCATCATTACTGATATGCTACAATAGTTGGCAAGCTGTTACCTCTGATTGCGAAAGGATGGTTGATACATGCAAGGTTTTCCACCACAATTGATTGCCTTATTGTGCATTCTGTTCATCGCGCTTGGCATATTTAACATCTTGATGGCGCGACGACGGCAACTGCGCGAAGGAGTACAGCAGAGACAGCCCTGGTATAAGCAGGTAAGTGTTCTCACAGGTATTGAATATATTTTGCTGGCATTGGTTTTTCTCCTTAGCATTAGTATTAGCTATAAATGGTTGCCGTCGAGTTTGAATGGTTTTCTCTTTCCGTTTTTTATCGTGTTGTTGCTGGCGTCTGGCGTACTCGCAGGTTTTGTGATTTATCAGGGTATGGCAAATGTGCGCCGACGACGCGCAGGTGCTACTCACAATGTACAGGAAAGTAGCAATAACAAGGCGTATGTGGCAAACGATGGGCAACGAACAACAGTAGATACGGTGTCAGCAGAGGAACGCGAACAATACCAGCAAAGAAGACGTGCGAGGAGGCAAAAAGCGGCGGTGGCGCGACGTAGGCGAGCGGGGAGGGCGTGACATGTGGAAACCAGGGCGCCCTGGCTCTATTGCCCCTCTAACACAATTTGCATTTCATTTATACAATGTTGAGCGTCGTAATGTACGTTGAGATGCGTGATGC
>CAXUGH010000328.1:0-5954 GCA_964250365.1 uncultured Ktedonobacteraceae bacterium | reverse complement strand
GCACGTAGAATGGTAAGCAAAGAGAGTACACAGCAAAGGAGAATGTAATGGAAACAATAAACCTCGCCGACAAATTCAGCTTATTTCAAGACTATTGGAGTCCCAAGATTGTTGGCGAACTGAATGATAGTCATGTTAAGTTGGTAAAGCTCAAAGGTGAGTTTGTCTGGCATCATCATGATAACGAGGATGAGTTATTTCTTGTGGTGAAGGGACGCTTGCTTATTAAGCTGCGTGACCGCGATATCTGGCTTGACGAGGGCGAGTTCACGATTATTCCAAGAGGCATTGAGCATCTGCCTGTTGCGGAGGAAGAGGTGCATGTGTTGCTATTGGAGCCAAAATCTACGCTCAATACTGGCAATGTGCAGAATGAGAGGACGGTTGCGGATTTGAAACGACTTTAGAGCTATGAGATTGACATTGCTACTAGTATTCTCCTACACTACATAGACAAATTTCTGATGGTTATTCGTAGGGACCAGATGTATCGCGTCCGAGGCCAATTTATCGGCTATAGGTCAGTTGGGCAAGAATTATAGGCGATAAATCGCACGACGGACGCGATACATCTGGTCCCTACGAACTTGTATAGAGAGAAGTTACCATGCCGCGTTGTCTGAATCCTCGTTGCCAGAAGGTGAATCCTGATGGGAGTACTCAATGTAGTAATCCAGCGTGTCGCTGTCTCTTACCGGAGGCGATTGTCGCGGGTCGCTATCGCATTGAGACGTTGATTGGGCTTGGCGGTATGGGGGCGGTGTATAGGGTTAGTGATACGTTTGAGATGCGGCAGGTCGCACTCAAAGTGCTGTCGCTCTCTTTTCAACAGATGGACGAGGAGACGGCGATAGAGCGTTTTCGCCGCGAGGCTCGCTACGCGCACCAGTTGCAGCACAAAAATATTGTTCCTGTGATTAACTTTGGGAGCGATGGCAACATGCTCTATCTCGTGATGCCGCTGATTACGGGCGGCACGGTCAAAGCGTTGCTCAAAGGAGAACGTTCGCTCCCAATCGCACAGACGAGACAGTATTTGAACGAACTCGCCGACGCGCTTGAAGCTATTCATTCGCATCCACTACACATCGTGCATCGTGATATCAAGCCGTCCAATTTGTTGATACATCAAGATGACGGACGACTTGTTGTCACCGACTTCGGCATTGCACGCGCTATGCAACAAGAGAAGCCGCTCACACAGCGCGGTTGGTCGCTCGGCACAGAACATTATATGGCACCCGAACAGGAGCAGGGTCGAGCCGAACCAGCGAGCGACATCTACGCGATGGGCGTTGTCGCCTATCAACTTACAACGGGCTTATTGCCATTTCAAGCTGTAGTACGCAATCACGCGGCTGAACTGCCGCCACCAAGCACGTTGAACACATGGCTTCCCCCAAGCGTCGATGCCGTAATTCTGCGGGCAATAGAGACCGATCCACACAAACGCTATCCGTCGGCACGCGCCTTTGCCGATGCCCTCAACGATGCATTAGAGCATGATTCTTCCCCCGACGCTTCGGCACCGACAATGGTAGCAACGGTTTCCGCGCCAAGCAATTCCAATGTAATTTTACGTACACTTGTACCAGAGAATCCATGCACCAGTTGCGGACGCGAGAATCGTAGCAACTCGCGCTTCTGTCGCTACTGCGGTCACAATCTTAGCGAAACATCGTCTCTGCTTATGGAGGCATGTCAGGTAGGTTTCTATAGCGATATCGGGCGTAACACGCAAGAGAACGAAGATATGCTATTGGTCGCGCAAGGTTTGGGACTCAACCTTGCACCGCCGCCGCACTCGTTTGGCTTGTGTGCAATTGCCGATGGTCTACGAGGACAATCTAGTACTCAGAACGGACAAGGGAATAAGCCAGCGCATGTTAAGGGACGTGAGGCGAGCCGTTTGGGGATAGAGACGTTAGCCGATACCGTGCTACCCTTGCTTGCTACGACATCACGTATCTCCTCACTAGCCACGCCACAAAAAGTACATGCAGACAAAAATGCTAACACCACACGCACAACACAGATTACGCGCCCTCATGCAACCATCATAGAGCAATGGTTACGCGACGGAGTACAACAGGCTAATCGCGTAATCTATCATTGCAATGCCGACTACGATACAGCAATGGGTAGCACTCTAACGGCTGCGATTGTGCATAATTCCCGCCTCTATGTAGCACATGTTGGAGATAGCCGCGCCTATTTCTTCAATGCAAAGCAGGGACTGCGCCGTATCACTAGCGATCATACGCTCGCTGGCGATTTGGTCGCGGCAAATCTGCTAAAACCAGAGCAGGTATATCAGAGCGCAAAGCGCAACCAGCATCATCGCTATCTCGGCAATGCCTATCACGTACAGGTCGATCTCTTTCAGCAAGATGTCGCACGCGACGACCTTATCGTTCTTTGCACCGATGGCCTCTGGCATATGCTACGAGACGAACGTATAGCTGATTTTCTTACACACACTTCCGATCTTAACTTATTAGCACGTCTGTTAATAGAGAGTGCGAACAGCAACGGCGGCGAAGGCAACGCAAGCGTGATTGTGATGAGGGTGATGTAAAAATGTGTCAAAAAAGATGTAGGAAGCGACAGGTCGCTTCCTACATCTTTTTTGACACATTTTTACATCACATCGGCGAGTAGCCAGCAGCGGAGCAACTCTGCAACGCTCCATGCTTGTGCATAGCAACCAGCAGGAGTATATGGCGGATCTGGCTCCGCGACCTCACTAATGGTACCTATACAGGTATTCCATAGTTGTTCGACAAGTGGCTGCAGTAGCGGTTGTAGCACACTCTTGTCGTTATGGATACGCATGCAGACATCAATGTACGCGCCAATGAGCCAGGGCCAGACGGTTCCCTCATGATACGCGCTATCACGTTGTACAGGGTCGCCATTGAAATGATTGGAATACGCGGGGTCGTTTGGACTCAACGAGCGTAGGCCAAGCGGCGTCAGCAGGGAATCCGTCACATGCTGGAACATGCCAACAATTTGTTCTTCTGATAGCAGTTCGTGCGTGAGCGATGCGGCAAAGAGTTGATTTGGGCGCAACGAGGCATCGTTTTGACCGCTTACACCATCAACATCGACGACATCGTAGAGATAGCCCAATTCCTCGTTCCAGAAGCGTGCAGCGAAGTTTTGGCGAATTTGAGTACGTAGCTGGCTGTACTGCGTCGCATCGGTCGAAAGATGCACTGCCCATGACTCCATAGCGGTGAGGGCGGCATACCAGAGAGCGTTAATCTCGACAGGTTTGCCAATACGAGGTGTAATTGCCTTTCCATTGACCTTCGCATCCATCCACGTCAATTGTGAGTTGTGTACACCTGCACGCAATAGGCCATCAGTGGCATCGACGCCAATACCGAAGTCCGTACCGCGAATGTGCCAGTCAATCATGGATTGTAGGGCGGGAAAGAGTTCTTTCAGCAGTGTCCAGTCGTTGCTCGTCGCAAGGTAACGGTTCAGGGCGTGGAACAGCCATAGCGTTGCATCGGCTGTATTGTACTCAGGTGCCTCTCCATCATCAGGAAAACGGTTCGGAATAAGGCCATCGTGCGCGAACGAGACAAAAGCCTTGAGCAGACCACGCGCCTCACTATAGCGTCCCGTTGAGAGCAACAAGCCAGGAAGAGCAATCATACTATCGCGTCCCCAGTCGGTAAACCAGGGATAGCCTGCGATGATGGTTTTGCGGTCGGGAGTGAGCTTTAATGGTCGATTTGGCGAGACGTTTGCATAGTCGGGACGCGCAACGATAAATTGATCGGCGGCGACGACGAGACGCGCCCGAATCGGGTCTTGTAGTTGTAAGTCATCGACGGCTTGATTGGCAGCGGAGAGCAGTTGACGAATGCGACGCTGGTGTCGCATCATCGCTTGTGCCGCCGCCTGTTCGTGCAGAGGACCACCAAAGTCTTCGGAGAGCAATTTCTGTTCGGCACTCAAGACAAAGGTTGCACGCATCCCTGGCGAGAGGGCAATATCGAACATCCCCGGCTGATATACGTCCTCGTGGTCTGCCAAGCCGCGCTCGGCATCGCGTCGATGAAAGACACGCCAGTACCACACACCCGTATTGACGAACGACGCACTCGGTCCTCCAATGAGCAGATAGGGTGGAGCATCCTCAGAGGCGCGTATCTGGCAACGATTGCCATACTCATCCACGATAAATTGCCAGTCGCCAGAACCTTTGGTTGTCGCGTGATAGTCGCGCGAGACGCAAAATGGAATCACAGTCAGAGTAAGTTGTGCATTCGGCTGCTCAGACTCCACAAAGCCACGCACCATATATTGTACATACGTTGTATTCTGCCCATACTCCATCCACACACGCTTTTCTATCGTCAATGTCTCGGTAAGGCGATAGGAAAAACATACGATGTCACCTTCGAGCGAGACCGACTCGAGATGCACGTTGCCGCGTGGGTCTATCGCGCCGCCCTGATATTCGTTGACGCCTAGTAGGAAAGAGCGACTATCGGGGAAAACAACCTCCTCATCCACCTTCGTCACCATGACGGTGCGCTCAACGGGTGGATGAAGCGAAGCCACTAATAGACCGTGATAGGAGCGCGTTGTTGCGCCTAGAATAGAGCCAGAGGCATAGCCGCCTATGCCATTAGTTACGAGCCATTCACGGTCAAGACCTGCATTGAAATCGGCACAAATATCGCGTCCAATCTCAAGGTTCCAGGCGTTGACCGGACTTTGTTGTTCTATTTCGAGATCGTCTTGTACAATCATCTCTTTATCCTTTACGCCGCCTATTTTTGAACAGCGGCTTTCATGCGCTGTAATGCAGTTTCGATTCGCTCGTCGGGAGCAGTCATCGAGATACGGAGATAGCCTTCGCCAGCCGAGCCAAAATTGGTGCCTGGCGTGACAAATACTCCCGTCGCATCAAAGAGCCAATCGGCAAATTCACGAGAGGTGGTACCTTGCGGCACACCTGCCCATATATATAAGCCAGCCTTTGGCGTTTGTGTACGCATACTCAGCGCGTTGCAACCTTCTACCAGCAAGTCTCGACGATGTTTATAAATAAGGTTGCGTTGCTCTAACCACGATGTCGGCAAAGAGAGAGCCTCAATAGCGGCATATTGCACGGGGCGGAAAATGCCGCTATCAATATTGCTCTTTAAGCGTCCAACAGCATCGACAATCGCGGGATTGCCAACAAGCATCCCCAAACGAAAGCCAGCCATGTTATAAGTTTTGCTTAAAGAGTGTAGTTCGACAGCAACTTCGCTGGCTCCTGGAACCTGGAGAATACTGACAGGACGAAAATTCTCAAAATATACTTCGGCGTAAGCCATATCATGAATAATCACCACATTGTGACGGTGTGCGAACTCTACGACGCGTTCAAAAAAGCTCAGGTCAGCACATGCCGCCGTTGGATTATTCGGATAGTTTATCCACAGAGCACGCGCCCTCGTTAGCACATCCTGCGGAATAGCATCCAGGTCTGGCAAATAATTATTCTTTTCGGTTAAAGGCAAAAGATACGGTTCGGCACCGACAGTGGTGCTACCTGTAATATACACGGGATAGTATGGGTTGGGTATAAGCGAGACATCGCCAGCGTTTAGTACGGAGGCAGCAACGTAAGCTAAGCCCTCCTTCGAGCCAAGCAGGGGCAAAATATCGCGCTCCGGCGTAAGATGTACACCAAAGCGTTGCTCAAACCACGTAGATATCGCCTCATGTAGCGCATACATGCCGCGATATTCTGGATAACGATGATTCTCCGGGTCTTGCATCGCCTCACAAAGTCGGTTTACGACCTCCTGTGGAGCAGGCAAATCGGGGTCGCCCATCGAAAGACTAATGACATCGACTCCTGCTGCTTTCCGCTCGGCAATCTTGCGCTTGGCATCGGCAAAGTGATATGGTGGTAAATTATTGATGAGATGAGATAG
>CAXUGH010000327.1:0-5987 GCA_964250365.1 uncultured Ktedonobacteraceae bacterium | reverse complement strand
AGTAATACTTTTCGATACTGAGAATAGCGTTCCACATAGTCCGATAAATCACAACCCGTTTCTTCGATATATGCACCCGCCTGATCGAGTGCTAATGGTAGTCCGTCGAGCAAGGAACAAAGTTCGCTAGCGGCTGTCCTCATCTGTTGAGACACATCATGTATATTGGCATCTGGCGCAATCAGTTTTGCGCGACGCAGCAATAGCACTACGCTTTCGTCTTGCGTCATCTGCTGTAGATCGACCTGCTGTGCTAGTGTGCCTGTACTCTGTGTGCGTGTAGTGAGCAAAACATGACCTGTTAGAAACGCGGGAAGCAGTTGGAAGAGAATTTGTCCATCCTCTACATTATCCAGAATAAGCAACAGGTTATGTTGCCGCGTAAGCCAGTGTTGCATGATTTCAATGCTCTGTTCCCGTTGCTGTTCGTCTCGTAGCACATGTAGTTGCCGCAAAATTCTCGTACAATCAGCGGTAAGAGTAGTGTTATTCTCGGCATTAAGCCATACAATTGTGTCATAGTCCTGGCGAAAACGATAGGCATATTCGATTGCCGTTTGCGTTTTGCCTATTCCGCCGAGACCAGTGAGCGCAACAATATGTGCGCTCCTCTCACGAAACAACGTGGAAATGCGAGTCAATATAGTTTCGCGTCCTGTGAAAAGGGCATTACGATGAAACGGAAGCGAGAGTTTTGGAACTATGGAAGGCTGTTCGTTTTCTTGTAAGGATGCTTGAGTAGGAATGTTTGTGGAGAGGGTAGCTTCATCGAGTTCTAATCCCAACTCTGCCGCGCTTTTGCCAAACAAAGCGCAGAGCTTGAGACGAAAATAAGGACTTGGCTTCGTCGCTCCGCGCTCCCAACGATTGACCGTGACAACCGAGACTTCCAGCTTCTCCGCCATCTCCTGCTGTGACCAGCCATGGCGGAGCCGTTCAGCCTTCAACTGCTGCTTAGGGTTGTGAGCATTTTCCTTCTTCATAACACCTTCGTAGGGACCAGATTTATCGCGTCCGCTTTTGTTGTGCATGAAGAAGTATACAGGTTGATATCAAGAGATGCAATAGAGAAAATGCTATCTTATTACCAGTGATGATGGTGATGGTAGAAAATAGAATGATTCTGGGAATAACCCGGCGGGTTCATAGGGAAATGAGGTCTTCCTGGAAAGCCCAACGAATTCTGCGCCCCCACAAGATTGGCTATCAGGAAACTAAAAATTCCTAAGGCCACGATAGCGGCTATAACGATGCCTCTTCTCAGCGAACTCACAAACTCTGGTGCTTGCTCTCTCATGCGTGGAGATGGCACGCGTAGTTTTTGCCTCTCTAATTCGCGTTGTGAAGGCTGGAAATAAGATGTTTCGTCGTACATATATTGTTGCGATTCTTGTCGCGGAAATTCCGTATTCTCGTATGGTTCTCTATTCATACTTGCCCCTCAGCTAGATGAACATGTGCATATTGTATATATCATACCACCAAACCCTCAGAAATTTTAGGGTGATATGTAAAGAATTTGTAAACCGAATATGTGTGCTATTGTTGATTGTGCTGGAAAGCGGTACAATACAGCAAATATAACCCGTTATGAAGGACGTTGAATGTTCCGAAAATTGAGCGCGATTGAGATTGCGGAGGGGGCGTTGCTCGCGGATATCGCGGTTGTGTTTCAATTGCTCACCCTATATTTGCCAGTAGGAGGCGATTTTTTTCGCGTCCTCTTATTTATTGTATTCGCTGTTCTTGTGTTGCGGCGTGGCCTCTATGCAGGGATAATGGGAATGCTCGTCGCACTCTTCATCACCACTATCGTAACAGGGCCGCAAGCGGTGATCGGATTGGCACTAGAGGCGATTGGCGGCTTGTTTCTTGGCTTCACAATGAAACACCATTTCTCGCATTTTCTCTTACTGCTGATAGGGATTACATTCGGTGCAGCCGCTGTCTACATCGTACTCTTTCTCTCAACTCTACTGGTTGGTCTGCCTTTAACGAGTCTGTTGCATGGGTTACACAACGCATACAATTCTATGCTAGGCTTAATAGGTGTGCTTGCTGGTAGCATCGGGCTTGGGGGATGGTGGCATCAAACACTACTGCCATTTATTACGCCGCTAGCTACATTTGGCTTCAAATACTGGTTTGGTTTCTATTATGTCGCGCTATGGGTCTTGCTCTGCCCATTTGTGATTGTGATTTATGGGGTCACGAATATGCTGGTACGCAGACTAGGCTACAGTGTACGTCCCTTCCCTGGTGGCTGGCTTCATAGACACTTGCGCCGTTTTTCGCGTTCGCTGCTAAAATATAGCATTCGACACGGTATCATGAGAAGACGGGGAGCCGCCAAAGCATGAAGCCATTGATTGATATACAGCATGTCACCTACACCTACCCTACTCAGGAAACATCTTTGGAGAAGCTTCCTCCAGTTCTTCATGACGTGAATGTACAGATTTCAGCAGGTGAGTATGTCGCCATATTAGGTCACAATGGAAGCGGCAAATCGACGTTAGCGCGTCTCTGTAACGCCTTGCTTATTCCCGATGAAGGGCGAGTGTTCGTCGATGGACTCGATACGCGCGATGAAACGCAACGCCGCACCATACGCGATAATGTAGGCATGATTTTTCAAAATCCTGATAATCAGATTATCGCTACTATCGTCGAGGACGATATCGCGTGGTCATTGTCAGTGCGTGGCTATGCCCGTTCGGAAATACGGGAGCGCGTCAATGCTGCTATGGAGGAGGTGGGAATTTCATCCCTGCGACAATTGCCACCACAGCAGCTCTCTGGTGGACAACGCCAGCGCGTTGCTATTGCTGGTATCCTGGCACTACGCCCACGTTGTATTATCGCGGACGAGGCTACATCAATGCTCGATCCTCTTTCGCGGCGCGAGATTGTAGAGTTGTTACATTCATTGAATGGTGAGCAAAACATAACGATTATGCAGGTCACGCATCTACTTGAGGAGGCGGCACTAGCGCAACGCGTGATGGTGTTGGATCAAGGTAGAATTGTGTTGGATGGGACGCCCGCGCAGGTTTTTGCCAACCTCGACGAGCTACGAGCGTTGAAGCTAGCGATACCGGAGCCGATTGAATTAGCTGCACGTCTACGACAGGTTGGATATCCGCTTTCGGATAATGCCTTGACCGTCGAAGCAATTGCTGGAGAACTACATTCATGAGCAATGCTATTATCGTAACGCAAAACCTTTTTCATACCTATTCCTCTGGCTCGACACGGAAGGCCGCTTTAATTGATATCAATATGGAGATCGAGCGTGGTAGTTGTGCCGCGATTATCGGCGTCACTGGCTCTGGCAAATCGACGCTGGTACAACACTTCAATGGCTTGCTCACGCCGACTTCGGGCATAGTGCGAGTCGATGGCGTCAATGTTGGGCGCAAAGGCGTAGATCTGCGGAAATTACGGCAACATGTCGGTATGCTCTTTCAGTTTCCCGAAGCGCAGCTTTTCGAGAAAACCGTCTTTGCCGATGTCGCCTTTGGCTTGCAACGCATGCGTATTGGACGCTATGAGCGACGTACTCGCGTTCACGCTGCCCTTGAATTGGTCGGTTTGCCCTATCAGGAGTACGCTTCGCGTTCCCCATTCGCGCTGAGTGGTGGACAACAACGTCGCGTTGCTCTTGCTGGCGTCCTGGCAATGTCGCCGAGTGTGCTTATTCTCGACGAGCCAACGGTAGGGTTGGATGCCGATGCACGTAGTGAGTTCTATACATATCTACAACGGATACGTCGAGAGCGGGGCGTGACAGTTATTCTTGTCTCGCACGACATGAGCGAGGTGGCAACGCTCGCCGACATGTTGTTTGTGCTACACAACGGACAGCTTGTCATGCAGGGAAGTCCTCGCTCTCTCTTCGCACAGAGCGAACAACTCCATAAATGGGGACTCGCCGCACCACCCTTGAGCGACTTATTGACGACGTTACGCAAACAAGGCATGAAACTTCCAGAAAATATCTTGACGCTTGACGAGGCGTTTGAAGCCCTAAAAGACGTATTAAGACTACCTCATTGACTTGAAAGCATGTTATATGTTCAATAATATCTCGTTAGGTACCTATTATCCCGGCAAAAGCTTATTGCACCGTTTACAAGCGAGAACAAAACTGCTGGTTCAGTTTTTTATTGTAGTTGCGCTTGTGATCGCTGGACAGCACCAATGGCATTTTATGCCTTTCATTGTCCTCGTTACCTTGCTAGCTATCAGCATTCTCTGCTCTGGCATCTCACCACGCGAATTGTGGCGGCGCATGTGGCTTTTGATCTTGATCACCCTGCTTGGTGCCGTTGTCGCCCTATTTTCGCTTAGCGGCGATGGCGATAAAGTGTTATACGCGCTAGGACCGCTAAACATCGCTTATGGAGTGGCTCAGAATGATGCGTTACTCTTTGCTCTCGGTATACTTCTTATCCTGATCGCTTTCTACTTTCCACCTTTACGTGCCATAAGGCGTAAATCCTGGCCTCGCCGTATACGCTTCTGGCTGTTTCTCCTGCTTGTAAGCGCAGCTATTTTCCTATGGGTGGTGCGCGATAATCCAGCATCACAAAACCTCAAAATCGGACCGCTACCCATCACCTATAGTGGTGTCTGGGCACTCGTGAGCTTTACCGTTGTGCTACTAACGCTCTACGCCTTCTCGCTCCTACTCACCATGACCACCTCGCCCGTTGCGCTGATTGAAGGGCTTACTATGCTGCTCGCCCCGCTGCGCCGCCTGAAATTGCCCGTCGATGATTTCGCGCTCATGACCCTGATTGCCCTGCGCTTCATCCCAACATTATTAGAAGAGGTCGAGCAACTCATCAAGGCGCAAACTGCACGCGGTGCCGCTCTCATGCACGGCACACTCCGCGAACGCATGCAAAATCTCACTCTCCTTTTTGTGCCGCTCATGCAAGGCATACTACGTCGCGCCTCCGAACTCGCAACCGCATTAGAGGCACGTGGCTACGAGTCCGACGGACACCAAACACGCCTGTATGAGAGCGCGTTGGGGAGAATTGACTATGTTGTGCTTGTGGGTGTGGTGGTAGTGACGGTGAGTTCGCTACTGTTCTAAAAGATTCGGATGGTATTTCGTAGGGACGCGATACATCTGATCCCTACGAAATACCATTAGATGCACCAATCATATGACATCGGGATGTCTTAGAATTTCATCATATGCGAGCGCAATCTCATAGGCGCGTTTTTGTAACAGATATGCTAAACGATCCTCCGAGATTACATGAATCAGACCACGCGATGCTCGTATAATTTGCTGTGCTGAATCTGAAAATGTCGAAGTGGTGACAAAGTACCCGTAAATTGCATTATGACGTTTGATCGCACCCCAAAAGCTGAGTACCTCTGCTGGTGTGACATGGTTGTCATCTCCATACCGCTTTGACTGAATCACCACAAACAAGTTATGGATATTGAGCAATTTGACATCAATGCCCTGATCTCCACTCTGTCCGGTGTGTCTATAGAAGCTATAGCCATTTCCTTGAGCGATAACAATAGCTGCAGAGAGGTATTCAAAATCAGTGTAGTCCATAGCGCGAGCCTGTGCGAGCGTTTGAGGTATCCACGGAAGTCCATTTGTAGAGCGCACTGGCAACGGTAAAGCAGGAGATGTCGATATAGCACTACGCGAAGGTGAATACAAGGGCTTTCCAAAGAACGCAATAGCAACAAGAATGCTCAAAATCGATCCGAAAAAGATAATAAACGCTAACATCAAACGCCTCCAATTGCGATGCATATTGTTACTTGTACCTCAATTTGCATGAAAAGATAGGGTATTTCTGTGTCTGATTCATCGTTCTTTTTGAATATATAATAATCGGAAATAGTTACTATATAATAATTTGTTTTGAATATGAAAAATTTTTATCACATACAAGATATAGACAAGGTAGAGCAGTGTGGGATACAGGGAAAAATCATGATTTTTC
>CAXUGH010000326.1:5561-6023 GCA_964250365.1 uncultured Ktedonobacteraceae bacterium | reverse complement strand
CCAACTGCTGTCGTTGTTACTTGTTGCATTTGGCTTGTTCGCAGAAACTCATTGTGGTTTCCAGATCGGGTAGATCTGAAAACCGTCATTGACAGAACCATGTACTTACCTGTGTTCTGTTCTGCTTTCCACTCTTCAATTGTCAAGGTGCGTTCTTTGTAGTTACCAATAGGGGACACTAATCCACAGACCACTTATTATTCTCAAAATGAGAATAGATAGCCTGTAGAACTATTATTTTCTAGGGAGAAACCTGATTGGAGGTTTGACCGGAAGATTTGTGTGTCCGTTTCGGCAACATCGGTATTATGCCATAAGGATTGTTGGTTGTCAATAGGTTTGCGATGAATTTTTACAAAATTGTAAAAATTCATTTTTGGACAATGACTCGCCCCCCGTCGGGGGGCAAAAGGGCGAATTAAATTTTTAAAAAAAAAAAAAAGTGGGGAGCACCAGGAGTTT
>CAXUGH010000326.1:4179-5551 GCA_964250365.1 uncultured Ktedonobacteraceae bacterium | reverse complement strand
AAAATGTTATAATTAATTTTAATAAATACACCCCTGTGGCTGCTCCGTTTTATTTTTTTTATAAATTTTATTACGCAATACTGCTTTGGTAGTTGTCGGGGACGGTACAGCCGCTGTACATTTTGGCGAGTAGTTGCTCCTGGTCGATGACGGAGGCGTTACCGTTGTGGCAGGAAAGGGTGAGAGTACGCGCTCCCATTGCGAGGTCTTGCCGTAGTGGTTTTGGTCGCCCATGAATGTCGAGGACGCCGATGGGCCAGTAATAGCCAGCCGAGTTGAAGTCTATGCCACTAAAATAGAAAAAGGGTATGCCGTATTTGATGGCTGTTTGTACGTCGGTTATGAGTGATAGGAGATGCGAAACCGCGACCTGGGCAGGATCGTTTGCATCGACGCCACAGCCTTTGAAGCAGCCTGTGCCTTCGACGACCCAGAGATGCTTACCGAGTTCGCCCTTGTTCAGATCGACCTTGAATTGTTGCGCCCAGAACTCGAAGAGATGCTGAAGACTATTCACGCTTGGGTCGGGACCGCCGTTATTCCAGCCGTTGTGCCAGCTATCTATGAGGCCGAGCGTCTGCGTATGCCAGTCCCAGTGTCCACCTGGATGTACAATAGTGTTCATCGCCTTTTGCATCTGATTAAGATAATTTACTTGATCGTTTAGTGGCTGCGTATCGACTCCGCCGACATGTGGGTCCAGAGAACCGAGCAGCACTGGAATATCGGGACGAACGGCATGTACTTCGTATTGACAGAGGTCATAGAAACGTGCGAAGTTCTCTGGCGAGATGTGCAAAAATGCAACGGAGGAATCAACCTTCATTTCTTCGTTGCCGCACTGCACCGCGTCTGGTCGCGCCTGTGCTGCGTCAAAGAGTGGGGCAGAATCAAAGAGATGAGTAAGATCGTCATTTTGACAGAGCGTGAGCAAGACACGTATATCTTGGCGGTGATATGTGTCCAATGCATCTCTGAGGGCATTACCTCGTAGATTGCTCGATCCACAACTGGGTGTGCCAAGCCGCACCCATGAAATACCGGCGTAGTAAATTTGTGGGCTACCCTCTATGCCTCGTACTGTTGACGGGCTTTGTACTGGTAGCGTTGGTGCAGGTCCACTAGAGAGCGTTGGGCGTGGAGGAACGGTAACGGTTACACTTGGACTGGTTGTCTGTGTCGTAGTACTTTGGGATTTCGTCATCACGACAAGTCTATATGCTAACGTGGTGAAGATGATGCTAATAAGCAGGACAACAACCAGTATGATTGCCGATGGTTTTTTGAGCGTTTGTAAAAATTTCACAACCATTTCCTTGTGTATTTTGTTGATACTAGAGAAGTTTGCAGCAAGGTGTTTGCGTGCAAACAC
>CAXUGH010000326.1:0-4169 GCA_964250365.1 uncultured Ktedonobacteraceae bacterium | reverse complement strand
TTCACATTACTCCCCCCCCCCACAAAACTTCTCTAGTATCAAGAATAAGCTATGCTTACATAGTTGCCGGGCAATGCACAGCCAGCATACATCAGTGCTAGCAGTTTCTCTTGATCGACGACGTTTACGCCCTTGCCGTTGCAATTCAGGTTGAGCGAACGCGCTCCCATGCCGAGGTCCTGGCGAATAGGCTTGGTACGACCTGCACCATCAAGTACACCTATAGGCCAGTAGTAGCCAGCAGAATTGAAATCTTTGCCGCTAAAGTAGAAGATGGGCACATGGTACTGGAGCGACGTTTGTACGTCGGTAATCAATGACAATAGATGCGAGACAGCTACCTGATAGCCGTTGTACGGGTCGATACCGCAGCCCTTAAAGCAACCAGTGCCTTCGACGACCCACAGATGTTTGCCCAGTCCGCCACTGTTGAGATCGACGCCGAACTGTTGCGCCCAGAATGCGAATAGATAGTAGAGGCTATTGGTATTACCGTCGGGGTAGCCATTGTGCCAGCTATCAATCAAGCCAAGTGCCTGCGTGTGCCAGTCCCAATGTCCACCAGGGTGTACGGTAGTGTTCATAGCGTACTGCACCTCGTTGAGATAGGCAACCTGATTGAGAAGTGGCTGATAGTCGATGCCTCCGACGTGTGGATCGAGTGAACCGAGGAGGACAGGGATATCAGAGCGTACAGCGTGCATGGCGCGTTCACAGGCGTCAAAGAATTTCGCAAAGTTTTGCGGCTGTATGTAGAGAAAGGCAACCGAGGGGTCTTGTTTCATCTCTTCGTTGCCACACTGCACTGCATCAGGTTGTCCCTGCGCTGCGTCCGCAAGCTTCTTTGGGTCGTACAAATTATCGTTTGACCCCTGACAAAATGTAAGCAAAACGCGAACGCCTTGCTTGTGATAATTCTGAATCGTGTCCGCCAACAGTTTGCCTGTTAAGCTGCTCGAACCGCACGTTGGATAGGCTACACGTCGCCAGGGAACACCTGGATAATTCTCAGCAGATGACTCAATGCCACGTACCTGTGCGGGACTCACGGTAGGAAGCGTCACTATTGTAGGTGTTGGCACGAGCGTAGGCGTTGGCGATGGGGTGGCGGTCGGTGTAAACGTTGGAGTAGGCGTCGCTTTCGGCTTTTGCACGATTGCCTTTGATGCGTGAGGCACGACAAACTGGAAAATAACAAACGAGGCAATAACAATAAGCACAAGCGCGGATACAAGAATGGACAGTAGGCGTCGCTGATTAAAGAAATTTCGCATAGTTCTCCCCCCGAAGAAAATATAGATTATAATTTATATATTATTTTCCAATGCAGAATTCGCTAAAGATAGTGTCAAGCAGGTCTTCGCTCGCGGTCTCACCGGTTATTTCGCCGAGTGCTTCAAAAGCGGCTCGCAGGTCGATTGATACGAAGTCGAGCGGCAAATTTTGTGCGAGTGATGTTTGCGACGCTTGCAAGTGACTGGCAATACGCCGTAGTGCCTCTTGATGACGTACACTCGTTACAAGCACGCTGTCGCTGGTAACGGTTTTTCCAGCTAGCACAAGGTCCGCAAGAGCATCCTCCAACTCCGACAAGCCCGTACCTGTACGAGTAGAGGTATGCACAATCGTAGCTGAAGGCTCCAATTGTCGTAGCTCCTCATCCTTTATAACGAGCGGAACGTCTGCTTTGTTCACAACGATAATTATTGGTCTAGTACGATTCTCATTATGAGCAGTCGAACCAAAACCCATCGCTTGCACTTCGTTAGAAACCTGATAATCTTGCTCGGTCAATGCCTCAGAACCGTCGAAGACGAGCATCACCACGTCGGCATTGGCGGCGGCGTCTCGGCTACGCTGTACACCAATCTGTTCAACGGGATTGTTTGAGAGCGTGATGCCAGCGGTATCTATCAGATGCAGGGGTACGCCACGCACGTTGGCGACCTCTTCCACCGTATCGCGGGTGGTGCCAGCGATGGGCGTGACAATAGCACGCTCCATACGTAATAACGCATTGAGTAAGCTCGATTTGCCGACATTGGGACGCCCGATAATCGCGGTACGCAGACCTTGTTTATACAACCGTCCCTGCTCCGAACCCGCAAGCAACGCCTCTATCTGGTGCTGCGCCTGTACAATGAGGCTTTGTAGCACGTCGGTCTGAGGCGTTGGTACATCCTCTTCAGGAAAATCAATGCTCACCTCAATCTGTGCAATGACGTTGAGCATAGCTTGACGTGCTACCGCTAACTGCTCCGAGAGTCGTCCACGTAGTTGCTGCGTAGCAAGGCGTTGCCCGACCTCGGTCTGGGCACCTATCAAGTCCATGACCGCTTCAGCTTGTGCAAGGTCGATGCGTCCATTCAGGAAGGCACGTAGCGTGAACTCTCCTGGCTGCGCCATACGTGCGCCCTGCGCTAGTACAGCACGGAGAATGCGACTCAATACGAGTGGACCACCATGTCCCTGTATCTCGACCACATCCTCGCGTGTATAGGTGTGGGGCGCACGCATAAAAGCCACCAGCACCTCGTCCAGCACCTCTTGTGTGCCAAGTTCGATAACGCTGGCGTAGGTGAGAGCGTGCGAGAGTGGTACCTCTGTCTGACCGTGTGGGCGTCGAAGAAGTGGCAAAACTCGTGCAAAGGCATCTGAGCCGCTCACGCGGACAATTCCAATACCGCCGATGCCTGGGGGGGTGGCAATCGCGGCAATGGTATCGGTTGTATTTGTAATAGCGTTCTGCATGCGGCGATTATAACGTATTCGGTACAATCATACAATGCGTTGTGGGTGTGTATACACGTTCATAGAGAAGTCGCGCAGAAAGCCAACCAGCGTGATGCCACTTCTTTCCGCGAGTTCAACGGCGAGGCTAGAGGGTGCAGAGATTGCTACTACACACGGTATGCGTGCAAGCAACGCCTTTTGCAGAATTTCAAACGAGGTACGTCCACTAACGAGCAAGATGCGATTCCGGTAGGGGTAGGTGTCGTGAAGCAGACTATGCCCTATGAGCTTGTCAACGGCGTTATGGCGTCCAATATCTTCGCGCAAGAGCAAGAGTTCGCCCTGTTCATCGAAGATAGCCGCCGCGTGTAAACCGCCTGTATGCTGAAATACGGTCTGTTCCGCACGGAGGCGAGTTGCTAATTCATAGAGAATGCTGGACGAAAAGCGTAGGGTATCGAGTTCAAGCGCGGGCGTCGAGGTCATAAGATCGGCGATGCTGTTTTTTCCGCACAGGCCACAACTTGCAGATACGGCGAAGTGGCGTTCAAAGGCGACGGGCTGCAGCTGTAGCGCGTCCTGTTGCCGCTGATTGCGGAGTGTGACATCGAGGACGTTAGCAAGCGGCAGACCATCGTCGTCGAGGGCATCTTCCAGCGTCAACACTTCATCGGCTTGAGAGATGACGCCTTCTGAAAAGAGAAAGCCCATCGCCAGTTCGCGGTCATGCCCAGGTGTACGCATGATAACGGCGAGGCTGCGGTGGGAAATGCGTATCTCGAACGGCTCCTCAACGGTCAATTGCTCGTCGCGTGCCTGTGCCTCGTTGTGTTGCCAGTGAACTACATTGACCTGCATCACCCGTTCAGGGTCAAGTGGTGAACGCCAGGAAGATGCCATAATAGTGTCTCATCGCCCTCTATATTTCGCCTCGACAGCGGGTTGAGTCGTCGTAATTGGTGTACGAGTCGCCGCCGGTGGTCGCTGTCGCTTAAAGTAGTACTTACACACTCCTGGACGTACAGGATCGGGTGGTGCGATGGCGACCAGTCCCCAGCCCTCTCTCTCCAACCAACTCCACGCCTCATACTCATCGTCGAAGTCACGAATCACGTCTCCAGCTACAGAAAAAACCATCGTGTCAAGCAGGTAACGATGCTCCCAGTGTACCATATTTCCACTACCTTCTTCATAAACGGGGTGTAAGAAGAACATCCCTTATCCCAACAATAGATTTCTCTTGTTAGATATGAACGGAGGCAAATTCGTTTATAGGGGATATAGCCCGTTTTGCATGTGAGACACAATAAAAAAAGAGGGTCAAGCATGCCTTTGGCTGCCAAAGGCATGCTTGACCCTCTTTTTCTTTACTGCAATAATCCCGTCTTGAAGCAGTAGTTTGGGTCGGGCGCAGGTGGCACAGCAGTCTTCATGAC
>CAXUGH010000325.1:0-6028 GCA_964250365.1 uncultured Ktedonobacteraceae bacterium | reverse complement strand
GCATCGTCATATACGATGGCGCGTTTCACCTCTTCGATGAGGTCGGTGACGGGAATACCGCGCGGACATGCATCGGCACAGTTGAAGATGGTGCGGCAACGCCATACACCGTCGCGCTGTCCCAGAATGCCGAGACGCTCCTCACCGCCTTGATCGCGGCTATCGAAGATGAAGCGGTGCGCGTTGACAATTGAGGCGGGTCCAACCCAATCAGGATTGCCCCATACAGACGGACACGAACCGGTACAGGCACCACAGAGAATACATTTCGTGCCCTCATCGAAGCGAGCGCGTTGCTCTTGACTTTGTAGCCGCTCTGTCCCTGGCTCGTTGTCATAGGTAATCAGATAGGGCTTGACCGACTTGTACTTGTCGAAGAACGGATCCATGTCTACCACGAGGTCGCGGATAACTGCAAAGCCCAACATTGGCTCAATCGTCACCTTGTTGCCAACATCGCGCATCAGCACCTTACAGGCAAGACGGTTGCGCCCGTTGATACGCATAGCATCAGAGCCACACACACCGTGAGCGCACGAGCGGCGATAGGTGAGTGTGCCGTCCATATTCCATTTAATTGTGTTCAACGCATCCAACAAACGATCAATCGGGTCTGCCTCGACACGATACTCCGCCCAATATGGCTTATTGTCCCGTTCGGGGTCATAGCGTTTGATACGCATCAGCACGTTCATATATGTTCCTTTTCTATTGTATGAACTGATTTGTTGCATCCGAGGCGCAATTCATTGCACCTCGGATGCAACAAATCAGTTCATACCTAATACTTACGCTCTTTGGGTTTGAATATCGGGTCATCAATCAAAATCACGTCTTTGTAGTCCAGGCGAACATCGTGTACAGTCTCACCTTTGTAGGCGAGCGTGTGTTTGAGCCAATTCTCATCATCGCGCTTGAGATAATCGAGGCGATAGTGTGCGCCGCGACTCTCGGTACGAGCGAGGGCACCATGTGTTGTAGCCTCGGCACAATCGAGCAGGAAGCCAAGTTCAATCGTCTCGACCAATTCTGTGTTGAAACGTTTGCCCTTATCTTGCAGTTGCACCTTCTGATATGCGTCTTCCAGGCCATCGAGTGTGTCAAGGGCGTGACGCCAACCTCGGTCGGTGCGCTCAACCATCACTCTCTCATCCATCTCATTCTGCATCTCGCTACGAATGCGAGCGGCAGATTCGCCACCCGTCGAGCTATAGAGACGATCAACGAGTTCGCGTGCATAGTCTTCTGGATCAGGTGGTAGCGTTGCGTGATCGTTTTCCTGAATGAACTGTGCTATATGTTTGCCCGCGCGTCGTCCGAACACAATCAGGTCTACTAGCGAGTTCGTGCCGAGGCGGTTTGCACCGTGAACCGAGACACACGCGACCTCACCCGCGGCATAGAAGCCGGGCATTGGTGTCCATTGTGGATCAAGAACAACACGTGCATCGGTATCGGTTGGAATGCCGCCCATCGCGTAGTGTGCCGTTGGCTGAATCGGCACTGGCTCCGTAATTGGCTCGACGCCGAGATAGTTACGTGCGAAATCGGTGATGTCAGGCAACTTCTCGGCGATTTTTTCTGCTCCGAGGTGTCGCACGTCGAGGAAAACATAGTCCTTACCATCGACGCCGTTACCGTCCTTGATCTCTTGTACGATACTGCGCGATACGATGTCGCGGGGTGCAAGGTCTTTCAGCGTTGGCATATAGCGTTCCATGAAGTACTCGCCCTTGCCATTGAGCAACTTGCCGCCTTCGCCGCGTGCCGCCTCACTGAGCAGAACGCCAACCTTGTAGATACCTGTCGGATGGAACTGGTACATCTCCATATCTTGCAGAGGAATACCGCGTCGATACGCAACCGACATACCATCACCCATACAGGCAAAGGCGTTGCTGGTGACGCGCCATGCACGTCCATAGCCACCCGTTGCAAATAGAACGGCCTTGGCATGGAAGGTATGTATCTCGCCCGTGCGAATCTCTAGCGCGACCACGCCACATGCCTGCCCATCGTTCAGCAACAGATCAAGCATCAGAAACTCATTGAAGAAGCGCACCTGATTTTTGATTGCGCTCTGGTACATCGTCTGTAGAATCATATGCCCTGTACGGTCGGCAGCGTAGCAGGAGCGGCGTACCGGCCCTTCGCCGTAGTTGCGCGTGTGTCCACCGAAGCGGCGCTGGTCGATGCGCCCGTCGGCGGTGCGATTGAAGGGAAGGCCGCGATGCTCAAGCTCGTATACGGCGTCGATAGCCTCGCGTGCAAGAATCTCTGCCGCTGGCTGGTCCACCAGATAGTCGCCGCCCTTCACAGTATCGTACATGTGCCACTGCCAGTGGTCTTCTTCCTGATTGCCAAGCGCGGCGGCGACACCGCCCTGTGCGGCACCGGTATGTGAGCGAGTGGGGTAAACCTTCGTCAGAACCGCGACACTGGCGTTGGGCAGTTGCATCGCCGCCATCAGGCCAGCACCACCGGAACCAACGATAATCACATCAAACTTATGGTACATAGTAAAATCCTTCTAGGGCACCCGCAAGGGGATGCCCTGCTGCCCATCTTGTGTTTACCTTGGAGTACACGCAGGGCCGAGTGCGCCGGTGTGCTGGAAGGTAATGAGTGTAATGGTACCTAACATAAAAAAGACAAGCAATAAGACCGCCGAAGTAGACAGTAGCGCAAGGCGTGGACCGCGTGCCCGTACATAGTCGTCGATGACGATACGCAATCCATTCATGCCATGTGTAAGGCCAAGTGTCAGCAGAAGCCAGTCGAAGAGTCGCCACAGCGGATTATCGTAACGCATTGCCACAAACTGATAGGTCGTGCAATGCACATCAGTGGTCACATGCATAATGAACAGGTGAATGATTACAAGAAAGATTAGTACCGCACCAGAAACACGGAAGTAGTACCAGGAAAAGGTCTCGAAGCCTCCGCTTGCCGGACGTGGGCCGCGACCAGACGATACACGTAACATAAATACAATCTCCTCTTATTACAGTTTCAACGCTCTTAATTAGTGTCCAGAGACGCTACCGGTCGGCACATGTGTAAACCAGTAGAGGCCGGGGACAATTACGTAGTAGGACATTGGCAAGAACACAAGAATTGTGAGTGCGAGAACACCAATGAACATCACACGCTGATAACGCGCGCCCTTACGCCAGAAGTCGATGAACATGATACGCACACCGTTGAAGGCATGGAATAGCACCGCTCCGATCAATGCCAGCGAGAGCAAACGCACGACGAACTGATCGAAAAGCACAATGCCATCGTCGTATACTGCCGGTCCAAAGCCAAGCAGCGATATATCCACGATATGGATGAATAAGAACAAGAGAATGGCAATGCCTGTCACACGATGCAGAATCCAGGACCACATGCCGGATTGACCTTTATACATCTTTTCCTCAATTCTGGAGGTAGGAGAGTGATGGGGTTGAAGATGGGCAAGAAAATAGCACGGCACCCCATCGTGCCTTCCTAGCCAAATTACTTGATATTGCATATTTATTATACGTCAAGCTATCCAGCGACGCAAAGGGGATGTATTGATGGGCAAATTCTTCCATCAATACGCACAGGATTAGAGTTTCATTAGAGTCCTGTCAGGAAAGCAATAAATGCCTAAAAACACTTACAATTTGCGCGAAAATAGTGTATACTTTATAGGTAATAAATTTTCCAGAGAAGATGTCTCGACGCCAAAAGCGTCTTTTTGGAGTGGGTTGTGTTTCGCCCTTGCACAGACAGACCGTCGAGGTATGTGTAAGGGTGTGCAGACACAGCCCACTCTTTTTTCTTGCGTCTCATGTATGCTATACTGCAAATAAAGATTTTTCCTGGAACCAATACCCCTCATGGTATCTCTATAAGGAGCCTCCTATGATCCTCTCTCGTTTGAGGAATTTCATACTTGCACCCGCTCTTCTGCTTGCTGCCTTGCTGCTTTTAGCAGGGTGTAGCGGCAGTAGTACGCCTTCGGTGCAGAAAAAGCCAACGCCGACGCCTTCACCAACGCCAATAGTAGGGCAGGGGCAGCAGATATTGAATACAATGGCGAATAAGTTGAATACGGCTAAGACGCTACACGGCATCTTCGATCTAACGATTTCGGGGCAAACTGTGAGTGGCGAGGCGAAGACCGAGGTGTGGAATGCGACGCCCAATAAAAACCGGACCGTTGTACTGCAATCTTCGATAACACAATTGACAACGGGAACGGTTAATGTTACCGATGGTAAGCAACAGTGGCAATACGATCCCGCGCAAAAGGTGGTCTATACTGGTCCCGTCGTTGCTCCAACAGGAACACCAACGAGTGGACAGGGTGGGATTAGTGGTGGACAAGGCAACCAGAGCCTCTTCCTGCTCAACCTTGTACAGAGCGTCTTCACGCAGAGCGATGGTACGCTGAAATCCTCGAATGCTACCGTCAATGGACACAGCGTCTACGATGTCCATGTTGTGCCTTCGACGAGTAGCACCAGCACGGGAACACCGACAAGTTTCAGCTATACGGGCGAGGTCTACATCGACAAAGCGACGCGGCAGCCTGTACAGGTCAATCTGGACATTCAAGGCGTGGGCAATGTCGTACTAAACGTGCCGACGCTGGAACTGAATTCGCCTATTCCAGCCAGCACCTTTACCTTTGTCGTTCCTCAAGGCGTCAAGGTACTGCCGTTCTCGCAACTCAATGCGACGCCCAGTTCTGGTAGTGGCACACTCACGCTCGTACAGGCACAGCAACAGGCGGGCTACCATCTCCTGAGCATTCCAGCAAGCCAGACCGAGTACACGCTTAACGGCGTCAACGCCCTCGGTGCCCCTGGCAACCAGATATACACCCTTAATTATATGAAGGGCAACACTGTAATCACAATTGCCGAAGGCAAGCCACTCGCTAATCTTCCTGGCTCTGGTCAGTCAATCAGCATTCGTGGCACTACCGCGACTGTTTCGACTACGGGTGGCAACACTACGCTAGTCTGGACAGAGAAGGGCATCGGCATCCGTATCACGTCGAGTTTGAGTAGCGATTCGGTCGAGAGCATTGCGAAGAGTCTGGCATGACTAAGAACAAAAAATGGTTGATGGCACAGAACAGGCGATGCCTGTTCTGTGCCATCAACCATTTTTTGTTCTTAGTGAGTTACTTCTTGCCCCTCAGTCCAACGTAAATTGGGTTTACGAGCAGCTAGTGCTTGGTCGAGTCGCCCAACGACGGTAGTGTGTGGTGCCGTGCGGACGATTTCGGGGTTTGTGCGCGTCTCCTCGGCGATTTGATGCATGACGCTGACGAAGGTGTCGAGCGTTTCGCGTGTCTCCGTCTCGGTTGGCTCGATCATCAATGCCTCGTGGACGATCAACGGGAAGTACACTGTTGGCGCATACATGCCGAAGTCGAGCAAGCGTTTGGCGATGTCGAGGGCGGTCACGTTGTGTTCGTCCTTCTGTCGCTGTGCTGTTACCACAAATTCGTGCTGACATGTTTGTGGATAAGCCACGTCGTAGTCTGCCGCTAACTCGTGCTTGAGATAGTTGGCATTGAGAATGGCACTCTCAGAGACATGCTTGAGACCGTCGGGGCCGTTGCTACGCATATAGGTGTAAGCACGTACCAGAACGCCAAAGTTACCGAGGTTGGCACGTACCTTACCGATGGATTGCGGCCCCATATCTTGCCAGAAGTACGTTCCGTCCTCGTTTTTCGCGGGCATAGGTCCCGGCAGAAATGGTACGAGATGTGCATTTACACCGATTGGTCCAGCACCAGGGCCGCCGCCACCATGCGGCGTACTACATGTCTTGTGCAGATTGAAATGCACCACGTCGAAGCCCATGTCACCAGGACGCGTGATGCCGAGTACAGCGTTGGCATTCGCACCATCGTAGTACAATTGACTGCCGACCTCGTGTACCAGTTGGGCTATCTCGGCGATGTTGGCGTCGAACAGGCCGAGCGTGTTGGGATTGGTCATCATAATCGCCGCGACATTCGCGCCGTTTGTCT
>CAXUGH010000324.1:0-6072 GCA_964250365.1 uncultured Ktedonobacteraceae bacterium | reverse complement strand
ACATACCATGTCTGATAGCTCGTCCAGTAGCCCGGAGCATCGTCGCCGAAGTCGAAGTAGACGCGCGATGATGCGTAGTTATAGCCATTCACAAGGCTACTGGTGAGCGTAAAGCCTTCCCATCCCATCTCAAGATCACCCGCGCCGTAAATGCCAAGTACCGAGGTAAGGTGGTTACTAACTACGTAACTGTTGAGACTATTGACGAGATAGCCCCATTGTTGCCCATCGGCATACCACGCGCTCGTTGTGAGTGGGAGTGCGTTGCCCGAATAATAGTTGCTTTCACCAAGTGCAAGAGCGATGTTTGTGGATGATGTGCGACATGACCACACACCGAGGGCGAAGTTTGCCGCTGCGTGTAGAATTTGTGTATCCGAGTCGTCATGGCCACCAAAGTCGTAGGTTCCATACACATTGTTACCAAGATATACAGGCTGTCCCCAGTCAAGAATAAGCAAACCAGCAGCCGCTCGTGCTGCATTACAGCCCTGATTGTACATAGTAGTGGCATCGGTCGTTGCCTCATACAGTGAGGTTGTTGTTGGTACGCTACTCCATGCATGCGTTGAAAGATTATTTGCATGGCGTTGTAAGGGCAGTGTCTTGGGAAGAATTTGCAATGTTCCTTTTGTCGAGGAACGTTGCTGCATTGCCGATGATGGCAAGAGCGCATGGCCTACTAGCAGACCGAGTATTGCAATGCTGACTAAGAAGAGACTCGAAAGATATTTCAACCGCATTCTTTGAAACCTCATATCCTCTAAGAAATGTGTGTCGATGTCTGCACAGGTTGCAGTGTTCTACTGTGACTTATCGGCACAAGAGAGGAGAAGAAAAGAGGAAATGCAGTTTGAGGAGAATAGTTCGGGGTATTGATATGCGTGTATTGTTTTGGTTTTGTTGCACAATGCACGCATATCAAAGAAAAGATTACAGGGAATTTTTATGGGATGTATTCACAATGATGAGCTACCTTATCGGAATGCTGCCCACGAACTCTTTCACAGTGGTAAGTACGCGCTCAGGCTGATCAATTTGTGCTAGATGACCAGCTTCCGGGATAAGTTCAAAGCGAGCGTTGGGAAACGATTGGGCGTAGGCACGTCCGTAGTCAGGAGTCACAATGCTATCTTTCTCGCCCCAGATACACAGGGTAGGAATCTTCACGCGCCCTAGTCGGCGGCGCAACTTGGGATCGCTCAGCCCGTTTGGTCCTATATAGATGCGTAGTGGCTGTGTACCCGCTGCACCCCTGTCAGGTGCTGGTGCCCTGTTAGATGTTGGAGGGCGCGTCATGTTAATTGGGAACTCATCAACCTGGATACCTGCTGCATCAATCAGGATCAGGCCGCTCAGTCGCGTCGTATTAAGTACCGCTAGCTCAGCCGCAATCCAGCCACCAAACGAGAGACCGATGACAACCACCTCTTGCAGGTCGAGCCGTTCGAGAAGGTCGAGGTAGGTGAACGCAAGGTCGTCAACGCTATTGAACCACTCCGGTCGTGGCTCATCCTCAAATCCAGGATGAGTGGGAACAAACACCTGTGCATGTTGTGCTAACTCATCCGCGAGGTCAGAGACGCTTCGTGGACCAGCGGCACCATGCAAGATCAAAATGGGACGACCGCTTCCGCACTCATCAACGCGCATCGTCAAGCCATCAGCAAAGGACTCTCTTCGAGTTTTAAGAGGGAAAGTGTTCATAAAATTCATCCTTATCGTAAACTTGTATTCTCAACATAGATTTATTCTCAAGGTTGCTGCGTCAGTTCGCGCAGGAGGGCAAGCGTGTGTGCAGGCGCGTCAGGAGCAATTGCTCCCTTCAAACCCTCATCAGCACCTTTAGCCGCGATTTCTGCGCGTGGGAACATCTTTTCCTGGTAGTTACGCACAGCATCCTCAAGAGTACTGCATTCGCTGATAGCGCGGGCAAGGTCAGCACCATCGGTCATTGCAAGGTTCACACCTTCACCAGAGAAAGGCGACATAAGATGAGCTGCATCACCTAGTAGCGTCACTCCTGCACGAAAATCCCATCTATGACCAACAGGAAGCATGTAGAGCGGCCTAACCACGAAACGATCATTACTTTCAAGAATCAATGCGAGTAGGCTCGAATCCCAGTCAGAGAATTGGTCAAGCAGCCATGCTCGTGCTTCTTGGGGATTTTTGGCATCAAAGCCATTGGCAGTTTCCCACCCTTCGGGTTTACGCATGCCAGCATACACCCGAATATGAGCATGACCGTTGCGCTGAGCAATCAAACCTTTGTTATCCGCTAGCGCAAACATTGAGCCATGCCCAACTAGCTTGGCTAGAGTGGGATGTTGCTGGTCCACGTCATCCAGGCCGAATTCGATGAACGTCACTCCTGTATACGTGGGAGTCACACTTGATAGCAGAGGACGAACGCGCGACCATGCTCCGTCCGCTCCAACTACCAAATCGAAGGCTTCGGTCTGACCCTGTTCAAACTGCAATTCATACGTGCCATTCTTACCATGGTGAACCGAGCGCAGGTTGTGGCTCCAGCGCACAACACCTGGATGTAGTGAGTCTAGCAACATGGTTCGCAGTGCGGTGCGGTCAACTTCTGGACGATCTCCCGTCTCCTGACTTGGTGCATCTGCGAGCAGAATCTGCCCTTCTTTGTTGAGGAGACGCCCCTCTTGGTCTTCATAGCGAGCAATAGCGCGAAATTGTTCGTCTAGTCCGGCTAGATGCACGGCGAGTTGACCCGTTTCTGGGTGCAAATCCAGTGTTCCTCCCTGCGGCCTCTCGTTGGGGTTGCTTTCCCGTTCAAAGACCACTGTGGGAATATTGCGTGTTTGAAGCACTCGTGCAAGCGTTAAGCCACCAGGACCAGCACCAATAACGGCGATACGGGGAGTCTTATGTGTTGTCATAGGAAGTATTTCCTCCTGTCTAAAAGGATAGAACTCTTATTGTTAGAATTCTATCTATATTGTCAAAAAAACAGCATGTCTAGTGTTCTAAATTGGAAGCCATCAGTTCGAGTGCCTGAACTAATGCCTGTTGTTGTTCTGAAGTGAGACCTTGTACCATTTTCTCATCCATTTCACGAAAAGCAGTCTCAAACTCGCTCATCAACTGCTGACCCTTGGGGAGAACGGTCACAAACTTCCTGCGTTCATCAGAAGCATCGGGGTGACGCGTGATAAAGCCCTTACGTTCAAGTCCCTGTAGGAGACTAGTAATAGACGAACCTTTGAGTTCAAATGCCTCCTCGATGTCCTTTTGATAAATAACTTTTCCTTCTCTTTGCTCAGAACACACAAAGCCAATGATACGTGCCTGCTGAGGTGTAATGTCGTAGGGAAGAAGCCGCAAATCCAGAAGGTGCTTCGATCTTTGCCCGATCAAGCTCAAGTACTCCCTAATCCTGCTCATGAATATCCTACGACCTCACTACTCTATTCTGAAGCATTTTAGTAACTCATTAGAATTCTAACTAATCAAAGTATACTTAGAATTCTAACGAATGTCAAGAGGTTGTAACACCTGAATTCTCACAAAATTTCCTTTAACGAGAATTTGGTTAAAACAAGGAACGATTCTGTCCTGCTTTCAGGATATACTTGAATTAGAAAAATGTTCAAGCACAAAGAAAGAAGGTAAGCTATCATGACCGACATGCAAATGAAGCTCGAACTGATTATAGTCCCTGTCTCAGATGTTGATCGCGCAAAAGCCTTTTACACGGACAAGATCGGCTTCCACGCTGATTTCGACCAACAGGTTCACGAAAACCTGCGCTTTGTCCAATTGACTCCTCCGGGTTCAGCCTGCTCTATCGCTTTTGGGGTAGGCATCTCTCCCATGCAGCCAGGTTCGCTCAAAGGGCTACAAATGGTCGTCTCCGACGTGAGAGCCATACGCGAAGAACTAGCCACGCGAGGCGTTGACATCAGCGAGATCGACGTACAAGATTGGGGAGACTTTGCCTACTTTAGCGACCCAGATGGCAATAGCTGGTCTCTTCAGCAAATCCCTAAGCGCGGCTAGTAGATTCGGGGTAACATACAAAATAAAATGCACCAGCAACGTGAGCATGCTCACGTTGCTGGTGCATTTTATTTTGTATGTTACAATAACCTTGACTCTCAAACGAGAACAAATCCACGCCTATGAGGTGTGCGCGAAAAGTAGTAGACAAAGGTTAAGCAAGAGAACATGACAGAAGCATATGATGTGTTAATTGTGGGTGGTGGACCTGCTGGCTTGGCAGCGGCAGAGGCGGCAGCGAAGCAAGGGATTCGCACGCTGGTATTAGAGCGGCAGAACGAGATTGGCTATCCTGTACATACAAGTGGTGGAAGCTGGGTGAGCGATATGAAGGCACTCAATATACCGGAGCATTTGTATCATCCCATTACGAAGGTTGTATTCCTCTCTCCTAAGCGCGAGGTTCCCCTACACTATAATCCCGCCGTTGCCTGTGTGATTGATGTGCGCGGCGTCTACCAGCATCTCGCGGGTAGGGCTATTGCGGCAGGTGCGGAGCTACGTATGCGCCACACGGTTGAGCAGACGCTATTAGAGAACGATTATGTGACGGGCGTTACGGCGAAGAATCATGTCAGTGAGCGACTTACATTTACGGCTCCTGTGACGATTGATGCCAGCGGCTTCTCGCGTCATATCGGGGTGCGTACCGATATGGGCAAGGCGTTTCATCGCTATGGCTATGGCGCGGAGTACGATATGTACGCGCCCAATTACCCGCAGGACGAATTGTATCTCATCATGGGGAGTGCCTTCGCGCCGCGTGGCTATGCATGGGTATTTCCGCGTGGCAACGGTCGTGTACGTCTCGGCGTGGGTGTGTTACATCCCGATAGCGACGACGATGCACGCGTCTATCTTGATAGCATCGTGCGCGACATTCCACAATTGACTGAGAAGTTCAAGGGTGCCAGTCCAATCGAGTATCATACAGGTCTCTTTCCATCTGAGGGGGCATTGGAACGCTTCTCACGCAATGGGCTATTGCTGGCAGGAGATGCCGGTGGTCACGGCTCAACGCTGGTGGGTGAGGGCATTCGTTTCGCCATCTATTCCGGTCAAATGGTTGGCAAAGTGGCGGCTGATGCAGTCAAAGCTAGGAATACAGCGGCGAACTACCTGCAACGTTTTGATAAACAATGGCGTGCTAGATTTGGGCGCGACATGGATATCTCCTACATGATTAACAAACGTATTGCCAATTATAGCGACGAGCAGTGGGATAGCTCGCTCGACTTGATGAAGCGATTGACGCCTGCTCAAATGGCGCAAGCCCTTCGCGGCGATTTTAACGCAAGCCTTGTCATGGGTATTCTTGCGCGTAATCCTGGTCTTGTCGCTACTGGTGGCAAAAAGTTTCTTGATCTGTTGCTCGAACGCATTAACAAACCTGCGCTAGTGCCAGCAGAAGGATAATCCTTGTTGGGGAAGATAATGAACCTTCTCTGGTGTTTTCCAGACACATTACATAAAGTAGAGGTATAATTCTATGTCCGTAGCCAACCCATCTAAACCTACTCCTAGAACACCGCCGAAAATTCTGAACCAGATTATGTCATTGGTTTTGCGCTTTCCTGGACCATTGAGCAAGCAGCTCACATTGCTCACGTTCACTGGTCGCAAGAGCGGTAAAACCTTTACAACGCCCTTAGGTTTCACAAGACGAGGCGATACTGTTATATTGTTTACCGATCACGCGTGGTGGAAGAATCTGCGCGACAATCCTTCTGTTACTCTGCACCTACAAGGCAAAAAGGTGAAGGGCAATGCAGAGGTAATTCATGACGACAGAGAGAAAATCACGCAGGAACTTCTCGACTTTGTGCGGCAACGACCAAATGGTGCAAGAGCATATCATGTAACTCTTGATGCCTCTCGACAGCCTACCCTCGAATCGGCACAGCAAGCGGCGCAATGGTTTACCTTGATATATGTTCATCTCGTACCAAACAATGCGTAGATGTCGAGGGTAGGGACCGATTTATAGCGTCCTTTGGGGAATAAATAGTGAACAAGGGCGCGATAAATCGGTGCCTACTCTGT
>CAXUGH010000323.1:0-6073 GCA_964250365.1 uncultured Ktedonobacteraceae bacterium | reverse complement strand
CCTGTGTATCCTTGAGCGTATAATAGATATAGCTGAATGGCGAGAAGCCGCGTACTCTTGCCTGTGAGTGTGCTTGTTGTCCATGCCGCAAACCAAATATGCCAAACGATCCTAGTACAAGCACCAACAACACCAGCAATCCAAGAAGTTTAGGTCTTTGTCTATGCCGCATCCGATAACTCCGTTCATCCGGTCTCTAACTGCTTACATAAAAGTAGTGCTGAGAGTTTCCTCTTCCTAGAACTCTCTATCGGATGAAGAGCAAAATACATAAGGACTCATGAATGTCAGAGATACACAAGGGATTATGGCACAACTCCAATTTTATGAAATTGTGGACAAGGTATAGCTCGACAATAGCGCATTTCCATGTTACACTGTTGTAGTAAGAAATATGGAGAGAGGTTATTGAGTAGTGGCGAAAGGGAAACCCTGGGACTCGCTTCTGAAACAGCTTATTCATGTGAGTCCAGACTCATTTGTGCAATGGATTATTCCAGGAGCGATATTTGTTAAGGAGCAACCACACGAATTAGAGAGCCAGACACGCGAAGTTGATGCACTTCTCGAAGTGATAGTTGAAGAGCAACATTCTTTGCTGCATATCGAATTTCAGACATACAGAGATGCAACGATGGCAAATCGGCTCCAGTTGTACAATTTACTCATAGAAAACACCTACAAATTACCAGTATTGTCTTGTGCTATATACTTATTGAAAGATGGAGCAAATCCACAGTCACCATTGATTAAGATGTTTCCTGGTGAGAGAAAAATACACGAATTCCACTTTGAAAACATCGAGATGGGCGATCTTTCCGCCGAAGACATTTTAGACCTGAATATTACTACTCTTATTCCGCTTATACCTTTAACACAAAATGGTACAAGCAGAGACATATTGACACAAATGTTTGCAGAGTTGAAAGAGCGTAGCGAGGCAAGTGGCTTAGAGGTACAACTGCCCGACCTAGAAGTGATCGGTTACACGTTGGCTTCACTAATATTACAACGTAAGAACACATTAGACCTTGAATGGCTGGTCAGGAGGTTCCGAGAGATGCACGAAATAATACGAGACACACCCATCTACCAAGATATACTGCGTGAGGGACGAGAAGAGGGACGAGAAGAGGGACGAGAAGAGGGACGAGAAGAGGGTAGCTTAAATGCATCCAAGCGGATATTACTACTTGTAACACAGATACGCTTTCCCGTATTAGTTTCTATAGCACAAGAGTTAGCCGATCTTGTTCAAGATGAAAGCATTCTCGATGATATGATTGGCAAAATAACTGCATCGAAGAGTGAGGACGAAGCGTTTTCTGCCCTACGAGAACAATATCACAAGTTTCGCAAATAAGTAGAGAGAACGAATACTAGTAGGATACGGGTAGCTTATACCCTCTGGACTCTAACAAATGGATGAACCACTGAACAGGAGCCTGATCCTTTGAGTCTGTCTGACTATCGGCGAGAAAGAAACGCACATAGAGGGGCAACAATAAACCGAGGCGTGCAAGTAGGTTGTTGACGCGCTCCTCTGCATGCTCCCAGCGTCCTTTGTAGGTACCGAGCCGCCAACTATTGTAGGCTTCATCGTGCAATTCGATGAGGTCGAGAATTTCGGGGTCGTGGATGTACTTTTCGGCGAAGACGCGTGCGATGTGAGCATGGTGATTGTTCCCCATCTTGGGCTTGAGTTCGTTGACGCGGTACTTAAACGTGTCGTGAATGAGTGCGATAAGGCGTAGTTTGCGCCGCTCTTCGGGTGTTAGGTGTTGGCGATCAATGTTGGCAAGGACATCGGCGATATGGTACTGTACGGCTCCTTCAAGATGTCCAGAGCGAGGTTTGCCCCAGATAACTCCCTGTTGCCACACGGGATCGGCGGCGATAGTACGCTCCAGGTCGGTTTCCAGTGTAAAGGGAAGATGCATTACATTTTCGTTCATGATGGTAAAAATTTCTCCGCGACTCTCATCGTCAATGGTCGATAGACATACTCATAGTTGCCGAGGAACTGGACAACGCGCCCACCCCAGCCACTTTTGAAGCGATACACGCCCGCCATCGCCTCTTCGCTCGCATCCGTATCGGGAATGCCCCAGAAATCATAGGAGGTGGCACCGCGACTCTTTGCCCAGCGTATCGCCTCCCATTGTAGCAGATAGTTGGGCATAAGCTGCCTCTGCTCATTGCTCGACGCACCGTAAAGATAAATCCCCTGCCGTGCTAACACGCTCACGAAGATACCTGCAAGCAACTGTCCGTCATGCTCCGCCAGCAACAAACGTACCTCATCATGCGGCGTAAACGTGCGCCACACCTGAATATAGTACGCCAACGTATGGATACCAAACTGGTCTCGTTCGCCCGTCGTCTCTAACAAACGGTACCACGTCTGCACATCCTCGATAGTCTCCGCCACACGCACCGTAACGCCCTTACGTGCTGCAAGACGAACATTGTAACGCCACTTCTCTTTCATCCGCGCCAACAACGTCACCTCATCTGGCGTAATATCGAGGACAATACTACGCAACGGTTGTACCGCGCGAACCGAGCGCATCTGCTGCTTCCTCAAATATTCATGAATGACATTGCCCTCTTCGCTCTCGCACACCTGCCCCAACTCCATACGTAACGCAATAGCACCACGTCTGCGTAGTTCTCGATGCAACTGCACAAAGAACGCATCGCGCACAGGCTTATCCAACCAATCGAGAACGGGACCTTTGGGAATATAAGCGAGGTGCCCAAACCGAAGCGGAACACGAGGAGCAGCACGCTGCAACACCTGAGCAGCCGCAACAATGCTATCGCTTGCAGTATCATAAAGCGCGAGCCGCAACGGATGCCAACCCGACGCCGCCTTCAACTCGCCCCAGCCCCAACTCTGCAACACATGACCCTGCACATGCCCATCGACAAAATCATCCCACACATCGCGCTGCTCAACGGGGACAGAACGGAGGATGTACTGAAGGTGTGATGGTTGCGACGACATGAATACTCTTTTCATATACATAACATACAGATAGGCTTTGATATCACATACGTAGCAAGGATAAGCTCATCATATATGGCGCAATCCTACTTAATACATATTATGATATATTATTTGTTAGGTATTGTAAATAAAGTGTGTGGAAATTGAGAGAGTAGGTCAGCCTACGATAACTGGATTTTTCGCATTTTCTTCTTTATACACCTTTCTCACAAACTCGTCTATCTCTTTAGTCGATTGAAGTGTAATAACTCTTTTATCTTCATAACAGCTAATTTTTCGTTTTATCCCTCTCCGTCTCACAAGTGTAAAAAATAGTACTTTTGCGATAATTTTTACACCAAGGACATCAGAACACTCCATAGCTAAATCACGACGATTTCCTTTATGAAAATAATGACGTTTAATAATATGTTTAAGGCACACGAAAGGTGAAATATCCAAAAAAATAATTGTATCTGCTGCATCCATGCGTGTTTTAAATGATTTTAAGTATTTTCCCTCAATGATCCATTGTTTCCTTTGAACAAGTTTTTGTAAAATATCTATCCGTTCCTCATCTGCTATTCTCTTCCAATTTCGTCGCCAGAAAATGCGATCCAGATGATATACATTTATTTTTAGTATAGCCCTTAGATTTCTTGCAAGTATTGTTTTACCTGCACCAGATGCTCCAATAATAACAATTCTCTCCATAAGAAAAACCGTCCTACAAGTAAAAACCTACAAATAAAAAAGAGAGTGGTATACCCTCTATCACATCTAAGCGTATCGCAATTGATTACGCCTCATTAACTCCGTTTAATTTTCTCAGTAGTTTTGCATGCTGCTCCGATATTCTAGCCACAATGGGATGATTGACCCCAAAAGTTTCTTCTCGTATAAAGAGTGCCTTACGATAGAATTTGTCTGCTTCTTCATAATTCCCTAGAACATCATAAAGGTTCGCTAAATTATAATAGCTAGTGGCAGTATGAGGGTGAGTAAGGCCAAGATGTCGTTCTCGAATGTCAAGAGCTTGTATGTAGTAAGGCAATGCCTCAGCATACTTGCCTTGTAAGATGCAATTTTCAGCTAGGTTACTAAGGTTATATGCCATAAAGGGATGATCCGGCCCAGGTGTTTGCTCACGAATTTTGAACGCTCTAGCGATAAGCGGTTCAGCATCGTGATAATTGCCTTCAGCGTGGTAAATTTCGACGAGGCTATTGAGTATGGTTGCTAAATGTGGATGGTTTTCCCCATAGATACGCTCTCGAATTTCTAATGCGCGTAAGATTATCTCCTTAGCTTGCTGAAGTTTGTTCTGTGCAAGATATATTTTCCCCAACATATTTAATAGGGAAGCACGCAAGGGATGTGTACCTAATGGTTGTTTCTCTTGAATAGAAAGGGCATATTTACAAAAAACCTCAGCTTGCTCGTACTTTTTCTGGGAATAGTACAATTTCACCAGCCCGTAATAGCTTCGCTCCATATTGGAAGGTTCTATCTCTACAGCTGTCTTTCTGATGTTTAAGGCATGCAAATACAGCGGTTCAGCTTTAGCATAAGCTCCCTGTCCGCGATAAAGGTCGGCTAGACGGTACAGTGTTTGCGCCACGTCAAGATGCTCTTCCCCCAGCATCTGTTGACGTATTGCCAGTGCCTCTTGTAGCATTGACTCAGCCTCGTAGTATCGGCCTTGTTTGAAATAAATTTCCCCTATATCGTTCAACGTATTAGCGTTGTCAATTTCACTATATAGGGTCATTTTCCTATATAGTGCTAGAGCAACAAGTGATAGTTGTTCGGCTTGACTATATCTTGCATGACCCAAAAGGTATGTAGCAGCTCTATTGAACAGTCGTGCAACCTCTGGAAACACAAAATTGTATTCATGAATGTATGCGATGCACATATATACATGAGGAATGTACCTCTCACATTGCCGCCATGTTTGAGGCTTTACTTCTGGAAAGGCATCGTTGAGCGTCTTTATCACTCTTTCTGCCCACATGCTCTGCTCTTCTTTAGCGATGCTATCTTTGATGACTGCTTGCACAAGATGGTGAATGCTCAGGAAATTTTCTTCGGGTATGCGGCGAATCAGTGAGTAGCGTTGGAGGAGTTGGAGAACTGTGTCAATCTCTAGTGGCTCGTTTGCTATTTCTCCAAGTACGGCATCTAGTACTACAGATTCAGAAGTCAAGATCTCTTCGGGAATAGCTTCTGGACCTAAGAACGCGAGAAAGCGTAAGAGGTTGGCTGCGGTAGCGTTCTCTCGTTCCACCTGCTGAAAGGAGAGAGAGAGAGTTGCGGTAACAGAGTCGGGATGATCGACTGGCAGCATGCCTCGTCTCAAGAGTAGTTCTTTACGGCGCGTGCTGTAGATGTCGAGATACTTGGACAGGCTACAGCGTGTTTCTTCGATGTAGGCTCCGGCTTGATCGAGGGCAAGCGGCAATCCATCTAATGCGGTAACAATATTGGCTGCTCGCTCCTGAACCTCTTTAGCAATAGAATCAAGAGATTTGTTAGTTATAGGAGTTTCTGTACGACGCAAGAGAAATAGTATTCCTTCATTCAGCCCCATCTTCTCCACATAGATATTCTGAGCTATAGACCCCGACGCCTGTAGTCGCGTGGTGAGCAATACATCTCCGACGTGATGTACTGGTAGAAGATTTACCACCGTTGATAGGTCATCGACGTTATCTAAAACAAGGAGCCATTCGGAATGTGTAGCTAACCAGCGCATCACTGAGCGTACTACTATATCTTGTTCCTGCTCATGTTGTTCGGGTAAATCCAATAACGTTGCTAACAAGACGAATTCAGAGCGGAGGGCGTCAGCGGTAGAGGCGGTGATCCAGAGGATGGCTTTGTAGAGGTTGCGATAACGATAGGCATATTCGACCGCGATTTGCGTCTTGCCTATTCCTCCCAGGCCGCTAATAGCCTGTGCTTGCGTAAAGCCTGCTGCTCTATTGTTTGCAAAAGCAATGCGGAGGCGGTTTAGAATTTCTTCTCTTCCTGTAAAGAATGGGTTGCGACGATAGGGTACATTCCAGATCAATTGAG
>CAXUGH010000322.1:0-6076 GCA_964250365.1 uncultured Ktedonobacteraceae bacterium | reverse complement strand
GGTGTATGCCCAGCAGCACTTGGTGCGAGGCTTGACGGGCGGCGCACTCAAATAGCAACGATTGTTTCAGGAAGAGGACTCGGCAGTATCATATCCATGAAACGAACATCAAGTTCATTGTTACTTCTTAACTATGAGAAAGGGATACAACTTCTATGCGTGCTGTAGTGATTTCTGCTCCAGGGAGCGTTCGGGTGGAGAGTGTAGAGAATCCCACTCCTCGTCCAGGAGAAGTGCTTGTGCGTGTGAACGCATGTGGTATCTGCGGGACAGATTTGCATATACTAGATGGTGATTCTCCGTTAGCCCGTTATCCTGTTATCCCTGGTCACGAGTTCGCGGGCGAGGTAGTGGCATTGGGAAGCGAGATGCCTGAGGGAAACGGAGAAGTACCGATAACGGTTGGTAGCAGAGTTGCAATCGATCCAAACCTGAACTGTGGGCATTGCGAACCTTGCCGTACAGGTCATGAAAACCTGTGTCTCAACTACAATGGAGTTGGTGTTACGACAAACGGCGGAATGGCGCAGTACGTCTCGGTGCCTAGATCGAGGGTTTATGTGTTGCCAGATACGCTTTCGCTGCGCGAAGGGTCATTGGTTGAACCTCTCTCGTGTGCAGTGCATGGCATGCACCAACTTCAACCTCAATCGGGCGACAAAGTTCTGATTATAGGAGCAGGCACGATGGGCTTGCTCCTGCTCCAATTGATAGTACGAGGTGGTGCTTCGAGCGTTGTCGTGATCGACGTAAACGTGCAACGCTTGGAGCGGGCGCAGGCATTGGGTGCAAGTCGTACCTATCGTGATATCAAGCAAGCCCTGAACGATGAGCCGAGAGGCTTTAACTGCGTCGTCGATGCTACAGGAGTGCCAGCGGTTGTGGAGAGTGCGTTTATGGCGGTCAAGCGCGGTGGAAAGCTGATGGTATTTGGAGTTGCATCGCCAGAAGCTCGCATCTCGCTTTCTCCGTTCCGCATTTACAATGACGAGATAACCGTGCTTGGCTCGATGGCGGTACTTTTCTCATTTCAGCCCGCTATCGATCTCATAAGTGCAGGCGTTATTGACACAGAGGCTATGTTGACAACAGCACTTCCTTTAGAAGATTTTTCTCAAGCAATTGAGATGGTACGGCGTGGCGAAGGCGTAAAAACTCAGCTACTGCCGAATGATTGAAGTTCTAACTGCGTAGAAGCACTTCTTTTGCTGTGTCGCCCGTTCTTCTGAGAAGATAGATACACCAAAAACTTTGTAGTTCCATACAAAGTAGATGATTTTCAAATACTATGGTATTATCTTGTGGCAGAGAGCGAGCGACACATGCACAAGGGAGAGTTTGACTATGGAAGGCAAAACTACTTACCATCAACAGATTAGTTTTTGTGGCAAGGCGCGGTGCCGCAAGTGCCGCGAGGGGATTGGGCATGGTCCCTATTGGTACGCATATCAGACGATTAACGGACGCGTGAAACGTACTTACATAGGAAAGACATTGCCGCCTGACGCATTGCCTTTTGTCGAAACAGAGGCTCTTCCCGTCATTTCATCTTACTCTGACATGCTTCCTACAGGCCGTATTCATCGCAATCCATTGATTGGACGCGCGAAAGAGTATGGCGTTTTGCGTTCTCTGTTGCTTCAGGTTGAGCGCAACCGCCATGACAATGTACATATCCCTCAAAGACGGACTGATCTTCCGCTCGACACGCAGCGTAGTTCGCAGTGCGTCGTCCTCTTTGGCGAGGTCGGTATCGGCAAGACGCGTCTCGCCGAAGAGCTTGGACGTGAGGCGCAACAGCGAGGCTGGGCTGTGCTATGGAATCGTTCCTATCAGCAAGAGAGCGGCATTCCATACAGAGCTTGGTCTGATGTTCTGCGTAAGGCTTTGCAGGTAGAGTCCGTTGAAGAGAGCAGCAACCCTCTTGTCAACGAAACACGTCCATCACGGACCCATCGAGGTCAAACGCAAACGTTGGAGATTGAGCCTCTCTATCCCATCGTTCCCTCCTCGCCAGAGGAAGAGGTGATGAATCGTTCGCTGCAATCTATTCTGCCGGAACTGTGGGTGACGCAACAATCACGTACTGCTCTCGGCGTCATCGAGCCAGAGCAGGAACAACTGCGTTTGCGTGAAGCGGCCTACACGCTGCTCCTTAACGCCAGCAAGAAAAAGCCTCTCTTGATTGTCCTTGATGATATCCAATGGGCTGACGGTAGTAGCGGTGAACTGCTCGCCTATCTTGCACGCCATATTTACGACGCACCAATTGTGCTAGTAGCAACCTGCCGCGAGAATGAGGCACCGAAGCCACTGACTAAGCTTATTGACCACATGCAGCGCGAACATACAGTTACTACTCTGCATATTGATCCCTTAACAAGCGATGAAATCGCGCAATTAGTTGAACATCTTCCTCCACAACAGGTGGAACATATTCAGGTGCAGGCTGCTGGAAACCCCTTCTTTGCCGAGGAACTCGCCCGTACCACGCCGCCACGTCTGCCCGATACGATTACCGCTGCTCTCGACTCGCGCATCAATAGTTTGAGTGGTGAGTGTCGCGCTATGCTGCGTAACGCCTCTGTCCTCGGCGGTTCCTTTGAATTTCCCCTTATTCATAGCCTTGAGGTGAAGCGTATTGGCGAGAGCGCGGACGAGGATGCCCTGTTCGATCAGCTTGAGGAGGCTCTGCAAGCAGGTATTCTGACTGAAGAGGGTACGGGTAGCCATGTCGCCTATTCGTTCTGGCATCCACTTATGGTGACACATCTCTACGAAAGTATCTCAGCCGTGCGTCGCACGCATACGCATCGTCGCATTGCGGATATCCTCTTGCGTATGTATCGTGGGCGAGAGATAGAGGTCGCGGCAACCATTGCCGACCATTTGCTGCGAGGAGGAGCTGATGCTGTCTCTATCGTACACTACGCCGAGATTGCGGGAAATCGTGCCTATGCGCTCCTGGCCTATTCGGAGGCCGAACGCTACTATAAGAGCGCCCTCGAAGCCATGCAATCGGATACTATGAGCAAAGACCCTGCCGTTCTTGGTCCTATGCTTGCACCAAGCCATCTTGCCCCACTGAACGAACGACTTGCTGAAAGCATTCTGGTGCAGGGACGTTTTCAGGAGGCACGGAGTTATTTAGAGCGCGTTCTTGACTTGCGTCTGCAGGAACTGAATGGGCGGCAACTCTCGCCGAATGAAGCACAGGAGCAGGCTCTCCTGTGGAGCGAGATGGGGCGTACATGGCTCTACCTCGGTGACAGAGCGCATGCCCGCGAATATTATGAGCGCGGCGAACAGGTACTACAACAGGCGAATGTGCTAACGGGATTCGCTAGAGCACGTCTCCGTTCACTACAGGGTGGCCTCTTTGCACAGGAAGGCAACTATTCCGAGGCGTTGAGTGTGATCAACGAAGCTCTGCAACTTTTTCAGGAAGAAAGAGAACGTCAGGGAAACACTCTTCTCTATGACCCTAATATGCAGGCACCGCTTACGCGCATACAGCGTACTTTGAACGGCGATCCGAACGATCTTGGGCGCATGTACATGTTGCTTGGCTCCATTCATAATAGTATGGGACAGTTGAACAATGCCCTTGCGGACCTCACCACAGCCCTGACATTGTTTGAGCAACGTGATCAGATGCGTGAGATCGCCAATGCCTCTTGTAACATTGGCTATATTTTGTTGAAAAAAGCCGAGTATGTCGAAGCGCAGAAAGCTCTTGATCGTTCGCTTTCTATCGCGGAAAGTATTGGTGACGGTCCCATCAGTTCCGTCGTGTATAGCAACTATGGTGAACTCGCCCTCTGTCAAGGTGATTTGGAGCTAGCCAGAAATCGCTATACCTATGCTCTCTCCCTTGCGGAGCAATTCAAGGATCGTAAATATATTAGCAATTGGAGTTCGGCACTAGCGGTTATTCTGCAAGCGCAAGATAGTGCAGAGGAGGCGAGAGCATCCCTTTTGCGTGCGTTCAGGGTTGGGCGAGCCATGCATAACAACGTATGCATCGCCAACTCTCTACTCGCCCTTGCCAACATTCGCCTACTTCAAGCACAGGAGCTACCTTCATCGACAAAGCGAACTCGAATACGTCTTCTAAAACAGGGCTATCGGAATGCTCGCCGTGCCCTTCTACTAGATGGCTTAGAAGCCGAAACGCACGCACGCGGTCGTCTCGTGCTAGCTCATGCTCTACTCCTACTCAACGACACACCTAACGCTCAAAAGATGTTCGAGGATGTCGTCGAGCGAGCGCATCGCTACAACCTCACTTACATTGAACAACAGGCGCGAGAGATGATGAGTAAACAGCGTTAATTGTTGTATTCTTTCCGTTGCTGGCAACGTAAAGAATACAACAATTAACGCTGTTTCATGAAATCTGTTCGCGCATTGCTCAAAATTTAAACTAAATATTACACTTACTTAACATAAAACTGTTTTCTTGTACAATAAATCCTTCGTACAATAGAGAGACAGACAAATTGTCTAGCTTTTTCTATGGACGGAGGGAAAACAGCATGTCATCATCTTCAGATGCCCTGAAACAATTAGATGAAAGTCCCATGTCAAGCTTTCACTTCAAAACAGTGATCACCGCTGGTATGGGCTTTTTCACGGATGCCTATGATCTCTTCATTATCGGTGTTGTATCCACTATTCTTACGCAGGTATGGAAGATTAACTCAATACAGGTCTCTCTACTGAGCAGTGTGGCCTTACTTGCCTCGGTGCTTGGTGCAATCATCTTTGGACGTATAGCCGATACGTTAGGGCGAAAATTCATCTATGGCTACGAACTGATTGTGCTTGCAATTGGTGCCCTTGCATCAGCCTTTGCGCCAAACATCGTCTGGTTGCTCATCTTCCGCTTTATCCTCGGCATTGGTATTGGTGGTGACTATCCAGTTAGCTCCACGTTAATCAGTGAGTACGCAAACCGTAAAGATCGCGGCAAGCTCATCACCTTCGTCTTTTCTACGCAGGCACTCGGTCTCATTATTGGCCCACTCTTGACGTATATATTGCTGATCAGTCATGTGCCTACAGACCTTGTATGGCGTATTATTCTTGGTGCTGGTGCCATTCCTGCTCTTGCCACCTTCTGGCTACGCCGCCAAATCTCAGAGACGCCACGTTTCGCGCTGGCGCAAGGCGATGATGCAGGTGTACAGCGTGCGGTAGATATGGCGCGCGGCAAACAAACAGATGCCGCGCAAACTGGCGATAAAAGCGATAGCCTCAACCCACAGCACCAGCAAGAGGCGAAAAACAAAACAAGATGGCAAGAATTGTTCACCACGCGCCACTGGCTTATCTGGCTGATTGGTGCCGTGAGTACATGGTTCCTGCTCGATATCGCCTATTATGGTACGACGGTTTCAACGCCAATCGTGATCAAGCTGTTCAGCCCCAAAGTCTCGCTTCCAGTGACTATGCTCTACACGCTGCTCATCTTTGTCGTTGCAGCACTACCGGGCTATATTATCGCAGCCTTCACCGTCGACCGCATTGGACGCAAGCCAATTCAGTTAATCGGCTTTGCGATGATGGCAATCTCTTACGGCTTGCTTTTCATCTTTCCCGCGCTCACAAAAATCACGGTTACGTTCCTTCTCCTCTACGGTCTGGCCTATCTCTTTACTGAGTTTGGCCCGAACATAACAACGTTCTTGTATCCAGCCGAAATCTTTCCGGTTACGGTTCGCACAACGGCTCATGGAATCGCGGCTGGCATCGGCAAATTTGGCGCATTCATTGGTGCCTTCATTTTCCCGCTCATGCTCTCTAGCTCAGCCTTTAAGCTCCCTGGTGCTATGGGGGTGGCAGGGGGTATCTGTGTTCTCGGCTTCTTGCTCACGTTCCTCCTGCCTGAACCAAAGCAGAAGTCGCTCGAAACTATCGAGAAAGAGGGTGAGCAGATGGACGAGAATTCACAGCAACACGGGTCTGCGACTCGTCCCGCAGTAAGCGGTCAATAAAAAACGTATCGCAGAAAAGCAAAGACAGGGGTGGGTGGGGGGAGGGGGCCCCCGCCCACGGCAGGCAATAGTAGGTA
>CAXUGH010000321.1:0-6103 GCA_964250365.1 uncultured Ktedonobacteraceae bacterium | reverse complement strand
TCGCAACGACTTCCCCATCCTGTCACGGCAGGTACACGGCAAACCGCTCGTCTATCTTGATAGCACCGCGAGTTCGCAGAAGCCGAATGCCGTCATCGACGCGATGAGCGACTACTACCACAGATACAACGCGAATGTGCATCGTGGCGTCTATGAGATTAGCGAAGATGCAACGGCGGCGATGGAGAAGGCTCGCGTCAAAGTGGCGCGTTTCCTCAATGCGCGGCAGAGTAAACAGGTTATCTTCACGCGCAACACAACCGAGAGTATCAACCTCGTTGCCTATAGCTGGGGCAATGCTAATATCTCTGCTGGCGATCTCATCATCTTAACTGAGATGGAGCATCACAGCAACCTTGTGCCCTGGCAACTTCTGGCACAACGCACGGGGGCGCGTCTTGAGTTTATTCCTGTGACGGAGAATGGTCTGTTGCAATTGGATGTCTACGAACAGTTGTTGGAGCAGAAGCCAAAGCTCGTGGCTTTTACGCACATGTCGAACGTGCTTGGTACCATCAATCCAGCGCAGCAGATGATCGCACAGGCGCATGCAGTTGGCGCGATTGTGCTGCTCGACGCGGCGCAGAGCGTACCGCATCTGCCTGTAGACGTGCAGGCACTCGATGTCGATTTTCTCTGCTTCAGCGCACACAAGATGCTTGGCCCAACGGGTATAGGCGTTCTCTATGGTAAGCGCGACCTGCTCGAAGCCATGCCGCCCTTTATGGGTGGTGGCGATATGATTCGCACCGTCGATCTGCGCGAGTCCACATGGAACGACCTGCCCTGGAAATTTGAGGCCGGTACACCGGCAATCGCCGAGGCCATCGGGCTTGGTGCCGCCGTCGATTATCTCAACAAAATTGGTATGGAGAACGTTCTGCGCCACGAACACGAGTTGACCGAGTATGCTATAGAACAGTTGCAAGCGGTACCAGAATTGAAGCTGTATGGTCCCGATGCCAGTCAACGTGGTGGTGTGACGGCCTTTACGCTTGGTGACATTCACCCGCACGACCTCGCCTCCATTCTCGATCAGGAGGTTGGCGTCGCCATTCGCGCGGGTCATCACTGCGCCCAGCCGTTGCACAAATGCTACGACCTGTCCGCAACCGCCCGTGCCAGTTTCTATGTGTATACCAACAAATCTGATATTGACATGCTCGTGCAAGGTCTGCACAAAGCAAAACAAATTTTTAGTTTCTAAGCAAAGAATTTGTGGCAAGCGGGGATGCAAGGGGTGCAACCCCTTGACTGGGGGCTGGGGCTGTGCCCCAGTCTCTCTTATCCCACTCGCCGCCGAAGGCGGCGAGTGACACAATGGGGAGGTTTTCACTATGTCGATGGACTACCGCGAATACATTCTGGAACACTATCGCAATCCGAGCAACTATGGCAAGCTGGAACACCCCGACGTTCATGCCGAGGACTCAAATCCGTTGTGCGGCGATCAACTAGGCATGGACCTGCTCGTCGAGGGCGACCTTGTGAAAGAGGTACGCTTTCAGGGACGTGGCTGTGCCATTAGTCAAGCATCGGCCTCCATGCTCTCGGAGATGATCGAAGGCAAATCGGTAGAGGAGGTTCGCGCACTCGGTAAAGACGATGTGCTTGATGCCCTCGGCGTACCGATTAGTCCCGCTCGAACGAAATGTGCCTTTCTCTCGCTACGTGTGCTACATCGCGGTCTAGCGATGGCTGGTCTGGAAAAAGCCGAAGATGCTTCAGAGGAAGCAGACTACTAAGTACGTAAGGAGTGACGGATAGATGCGTCTTCAGGGAAAAGCTGCAATTATCACAGGAGTTAGCGGCGCGGGACAGGCTGGTTTCGCGCTCGCTGAGGCATTCGCACGCGAAGGTGCCGATATCGCCATCAGTTCACGCACAAAGAGCCGCGTAGAGCAACGTGCCAACGAACTCCGCTCAAGGGTACAGAATGCGATGGTGTTACCTATTGCCGCCGACCTCACCACAGAAGAGGGTGCCAAGTTGCTGATAGAGGAGACGCTTGGAGCCTATGAGCGTATCGACATCCTCGTTAATCTCGCGGGTGGCCTCACTCACGTTGGACCCGCCAGCGAATTGAGCCTCGCCGACTGGGAGTACGAACTGAACAACAACCTGCGCTCCGTCTTCCTTTGCATTCGCGCTGTCTGGCCTAACATGAGCAGTCAAGGCGGTGGCAAAATCATCAACTTCAGCCGTGCAGGTGGAGTCGAGGCATCGGGCGCGAACATGGCGGCCTACAACAGTGCCAAAGCAGGTGTTGACGCCCTCACCTACACCTTTGCCAAAGAAGGTAGACACGCAGGTATTTACGTCAACGCCATTGCCCCTGGCATTCTTACCACAACCTCCAACATCGAGTCGATAAAGCCATCCGAAGAGGAGAAGCGCACAAAATGGGTGAACCTCGATAAAATCGCCGAAACCGCAATCTTCCTTGCATCATCCGCCAGCGACGGCATCAACGGCGTAATCATCCCTGTGACGCATCCGTAACATAACGCAGGGAGACCGCACCGGGGGCGCCGCCAAGGTCTCCCCTACATGTAAAGATGCGATGTCAAAATGTAGGGGAGACCCTTGCGGTCTCCCTGCCCAACCTAAAATTCATTTACACACAGTAGAGGAAATTATGTCGAGTTTCTACAAAGTGGCGGAGGCCAGCGAGGTAGAGGAGGGTGAGCTTGTCCCAGTCGAGGCCGATGGCGAACCTATCTGCCTCGTAAAAGTCGAGGGCGTCATCTACGCCTTCACCGATAACTGTACACATATCAGCGGTCCTCTCAATGAAGGCGAACTCAACGGTTACGTTCTCGAATGCCCTTGGCACCTCGCCCAATTTGATGTTCGCACGGGCAAAGTCCTACGTGGTCCTGCACGCCAAGAATTGTATACCTACACCGTAAAGGTCGAGAATGACGCGATCTATGTGGATTTGCCCGATGAGGAATGAGTATTGACGTTTGTTCTCTTCTTCTCTACAATAGCGCAAATAGCAATAGGGAAGGTTTGTAGCAATGGAAGGTAGGTCTCATCTGCTCGTCGGGTTGACGGCGGGAATTGTGCTTGATAGTTTTGTGCATTTGACGGGCGATCCGCTCACAGCAGCGAAGGCGGTGCCGCTCGTTCTGCTTGTGAAGAAGGCGGTATATTATTTCTCGGTGGGCTTCGGTGCGTTGTTGCCCGATATCGACAATGCACGTAGCACTTTTGGGCATAAACTGGGTTGGGTAAGCAAGGAGATTCAACGGTTCGCGGGTCATCGCACACTCTTTCATAGCCTACTAGGATTGGTGTTAGGCTCGTTACTGGCACTTGGCCTTGAACAACTCGTATTTTTTCTTCTAAGCCAACGTGGACTGGCACTACCAGCGGAAATTGTACGCGGCTCACATCTCGTCTTTTATGGGGTCCTCTTCGGTTGTATAATGCATATTGCAGCCGACGCACTCACACTTGGCGGTGTGCCGCTGCTGTGGCCTAACAGAAAGCGTTTTGGCTTTCCGCCTGATCCTGCTTTTCGCTTTCGCACAGGGTCATGGCCTGAGTTTGTGATTGTCTGGTCGTTCATGCTGCTGGTCGGCATTGGCATCTGGCAAGCAGTTTTCGTGATATGAACAAAGGATACATGCGTATCATCGACATCCGCAACAAAGAGACGCAACAGCGTATCGCGCTTCTCGTGACGTTTCTGCTCATCCTGGCGTATACAATCTGGATGAGCTACGAGAGTGTGCTACGCTATGATACATTTAAGGCAACAGCGTTCGATCTCGGCAACATGGATCAAGTGTTGTGGAACACACTGCATGGTCGCTTCTTTCAGTTCACCAATCAGGGTAGCGATTTCTACGGACCTCCGACGCGCCTTGCGATTCATGTCGAACCGATCATTATACCCTTGTCGTTGCTGTATCTCTTACACGGAGGACCTCGTTTGTTATTGGTCTTCCAGACGTTGATGATTGCCTCTGCCGGTTGGCCTATTTATGTACTTACACGCAAGTACATTCCGATATGGCCTTTTGTCGCGCCAATGCTAGTGCTGGCATACTACCTTATGCCATCTCTGCTGAGCATCAACCTCTTCGATTTTCACCCGCTCAGCCTTGCGACACCGTTTCTCCTCTACGCCGTGCTTGCGCTCGATTACAAACGCTATGGCTGGTTCTTGCTCGCATGTGTGCTTGCGGGAGCCTGTAAAGAGGATGTGCCGCTAGCCGTTGCTATACTTGGTGGACTGGTGATATGGCAATATAAATTGCCGCGTCTAGGGGCAATTCTAATCGTCGGAGGCGTAGTGTGGAGCATGAGCGCGTTTCTGGTCGTCATTCCACATTTCTACCCCGGTGCTGTGCATAGCAACTACTGGTATCGCTACGAGTCGCTGGGGAGTTCACCAGGAGTGGCGATTGTCAACATTTTGTTGCATCCCTGGTTGCTCTTCGCCACCTTTCTCACGCTAGACCGCTTTTACTATATGGTGAGCCTACTTCGTAGCACAGGATTTTTCTCACTTCTAGCACCGGAATGGCTCCTGCCAGCGATACCAGCTCTTGCCATCAATCTCTTCAGCGATTATCCGCTCTACTACAGTGGCGTGTACCACTACAACGCGGTTATTATTCCATTCGTGATGCTCTCGACCATACACGGTTTACGACGCTTTCTGCTACTATGGAATGCATGGCGAAGCGAAAATGCGAGTGAACTTCTCTCTATGTCTGCGACAACGAAAGACACAAGGCTTGCACAATGGTTTGCACATGAACTACCCTTATTACGCCAACGGATTGCGCTTGTGCAAATGGGAAAGAAATGGGCATACGCCGCATATACATTTGTACACAATGCAATACAACCTGTGCTTGCGCGACCTGTATTCGCTCATACATTGACACGAGTGCAGCAAACAAACGTGATACAGCTCTATCAAACGCAAAAAAGTAATGTACACGACCATGCTGCTCCACTCGCAAAACAAGTGCCGCTACCATACATGCAATGGTTGACAAATATATGGATTGTATTGATGCTAGCGTTAAACCTTGCTATTATGACACCGCAACTCAATGTTTTCTGGGCAGATCATACTCCTGGTGTACGCGAGCAACACATCAACCAGTTGTTGGCAATGATACCGCCCAATGCATCGGTATCGGCTGGCGAAAACCTGAATCCGCACTTGAGCGAGCGTCTCTATATTACGGTTTTCCCATCGATCACCTATTCCACATCGAAAAACACAAATAACACGGTACAGTACATCATCGTGGATGTACAGAACGTGATACCCGAAGAGCGTGTAGGGGTCTCCAATACGCTAAACCAACTTGTAAATTCTGGACAATTTAGGCCACTAGCGGAAGCGGAGGGCGTGAAACTTTTAGTGCGTCGTAATTAGAGGCAAGGTCTACGTTACACCCTGAAACGATTGGTATAGAAAATCCGTAGCACACTGTAAGGAATACATGTTATAATTCGACCATTAACGATATTTGCTGAGTCTCTCACGCACGCCTTTAATGGCTAAGTTGTATGAAGGAACGCAGAATGCCTAATAGTTCATTTCCCGATGACCCAACCAGTGTGCAGTCAAGGCAGATGGAAGACCTCCAGCCTAAGCCTACGCCACAACCAGTCCCACAACCAATTGTAGCGGACACCATACCAGAAGAAGAGGCAGCGGTACGCCAGGAAGAGGCACGTACCGTGCGTTATGCCATTGGGAAGCTCAACGACTTCATCCAATGGTTTATAACCGTGCTAGAGGTACTACTGGCACTTAGGTTCATACTTACGTTGATTGGTGCTGATCCAAGTAATCTATTCGCTGGTTTTCTTTATGCACTAACAGCTATTGTACTAGTGCCCTTCGCCTCTATCGTTCACGCACCACCGCGTTTCGAGTGGTCAACGCTGATTGCTATGGCGATCTACTGGCTCCTCTTCTGGGCTGTGCGACGCTTCTTGAGTATTCTCATCAGCAGTCCCGAAGAACTCCCAAGTTAAGATTACATGAACAATACAGGAGAAAGCCATTGGCTTTCTCCTGTATTGTTCATGTAATCTACACCATCTCTGCACCAATTCTTAA
>CAXUGH010000320.1:0-6143 GCA_964250365.1 uncultured Ktedonobacteraceae bacterium | reverse complement strand
CCGTGCTGCAAGTAGTATATTTGCACATGTAAATATATCTACATGGGGGGGGGGTATTGCTACGCATTATTTCCAGGTCGTCATAAGCATCTGCAAGACGATTACGCCGCCTGCTTCTTGACTGTGATATATTCATCATCGTCAATGTAACCAATCTTTCAGGTAAATGATAGAGTAGATTGTACATTATAGATGCTCATTCTGCAAGGCGTTCTGATGCATGCCATTTGTGCAGAAAGGCAACAAGACTGTGTGATGAGAAAAACTGGTGCTGTACTAGCAGTTCAAACGGAGCCTGCAGGAAATTGAAGTGCGCTGTCTGGGCATGAGCGACGAGTGTTTCATTCATAGTTTCCCCGTTGAGGAGTTTCCAACCCCTCTGCACGCCGTGCCAGATAAAACGCTGTTCCCATTCCACGACCAGAGGAGAGACTGGCACGTTCTGGAGAATTTGCATAGAGGGAGTGAGTCCCTTTTCCAAAAGCGTGTACATCCAGTTACTCCGCGTATACCATACTCTTTGCCCGGTCCCCCATCGAACAGCGGTTGGCGAAGCGTCGGAGAGATGTTGCGCGTGACGCCGCTGTGGTTTGCTCGTCCGTCCTACATAGCGAATGTCCCCGGTCTCAGGATCAATTTCTGCATAAATAACCTGACCAGAGGGAAAGCTTCTTTGACAACAAGCACGAATATACATTTCTTGTTGAAGAGTAGGAAGAGCTTGAAAGGCAGTCTCACATCTCTGACAACAGAGGGATATCCAGGCTCCATCACCACACAATGCGTAGCCGTCATACGAGGAGAGAAAATCGTTGCGGACCGTCTTCTTCTGGCATAGGCAGCAGGCAAGCAGATGGCGTGTACGCATCTCCTCATGGCAAGTTGTGCATCGCGTATGAAAAATGAAACCGTTGGACGAGGCTGTTCCGCCAAAGACGGACGCAGGGAGAAGCCGATGGCACATTTGACAACGACGGTCTGGTTGCTGAAGATACCAGCGTTCCTTATCGCGCTGCTGTTGCTCATACGCCTGTCGTAAAGCCATTTTACGTTCCCATTCCTGCTGTCTTTTTTCCTTCCACGCCCGTTGCTGCTGCTCCGTTTTCCTGGAGTTAGCTAGGCGTCGATGTCGCTCGTCCTGATTGAGCAACTCACATTCATGACATATCTGCTTGTGTTCATGTGCATTTCCTTTCCGCTCACAAAAAGCTTGAAGAGGTTTTGGCTTCTGGCATTGAAAGCATTGCCTTTCCCCTTTTTGGGCTTCTCCTTCGCTACAATCAATTCTTTGCATCTCTCGCCCTAACATCGCCTCTCTTTTCTCTCTATATCTTGCTTTACCGCATTCGCAATAGGTAGAGCATCTTTCATCAATTTTCAACGAGAGAGCATAGGCGAGAGAACGTTCATAGGCATGTTGTCTTCTGGGTTCTCAGTTTAACGGATAGCATAGGACTCTTGGTTGTGGTACTCTTTCTATGTTGAAGGTTTAACATTTTTCTGATAAAACTACTGGTGAGGGTTCTAAACGTTGAAACGGTGAACTCTAAAAACAGTCTTCACTGGTCAGACTTCATAGAGAAATCTCAATATAAAGAGATATATACGAGTAGTTTGTGTACAATATAGTATTTCAGACAATCACGAGAGAAGGAAAAATGAGTAGAGATGATGTATGTACTCAAGATTTTTCCTCTTTTTCAAATAGCCTTGTCCCTTTGCACATTTTTACTATGCTTCCTATAGCCTACATCTTAACAGTTTCCGTAACTCATCAGGAAGCAGGCAGTATTAGTCATATGCCGTATATTCATGCATTCCAACTCCTAGCACATACCCCCCCCCAAGTAGACCAATATGCATGTAGAAATGTAAGAATAGAGGTAGTTGGAGAGAGGGACAGGAACGGGAACCAGAAACCTGATAAGACGAAGCCTGATAAATCGAAAACTGATAAAACAAAAAGAGAAAGTGATAAAGGACAGAAGAAAGTAAGGCCGCCAAAGAAAGGCGAAGTGACCTCTGATGTAGCGTATTCGAGGTGAAACCCTCCATTATGGAAACTGAGAATATACCGTCTTATTCCTTCTCATCTACCTCCCTATTTCCCTCCAACTGGTTTTGCAAGGTGGTATATTTTTCATGTACATGCATCGTTTCTTTGTGATTAGTACCTAACGTTTGTAGATAGATAGTAAGTGCTTGCTGATAAAGTAGCTCCGCTTCTCTCCATCGACCTCCATCAACAAGCAGACTGGCAAGGTTGCTAAGGCTGTGTGCGGTATCAGGATGAGGTTGATCAAAGGCGTGTTCATATATGACCAGCGCACGTCTTAGAAGTGCTTCCGCGCGTGTCGCGTCTCTCTTTTTTCGAGCGAGTTGTCCCAGATTATTGAGTACACTTGCTACATCGGGATGTTGAGGTCCCACTGTCTGTTCGTAGATAGCCAAGGCGCGTTCGTAGAGCGTTTCAGCTTGCGTGTACAATTCCTGTTTCTCAGCAACGAATGCCAGATTGTTGAGCAGAGGAGCAGTGTCGGGATGTTGAAGTCCCAACACCCGCTCATAGATAGCCAAAGCTTGCTGGTAGAGCGTTTCGGCTTGCGAATAGTTCCCGCGTGTCTCTGCAATGTCTGCAAGTGTACTGAGACTGTGAGCCGTTTCAGTATGTTCCTCTCCAAAAGCTTCTCTGCAAATAGTCAACGCACGTAGCGCGAGTTCCTCAGCTAGCTGGTAGTTTCCTTCTTTTTCGGCGAGCGTTGCCAGCCCATCGAGTGGATATGTCAGGTTTGGGTGGTTGGAGGGCAGAGAACGTTCGTAGATGGCAAGTGTACGCTGGTAGGTAGCTTGAGCTTCGGCATAACGTCCTTGTTGATAGAAGATAAAGGCAAGATTGTTCAAGGTGCTGGCGACATCGAGGTGGTCGGAGCCTTTTGTCTTTTCCTCTATAGGCAGTACTCGAAGATAAAGGCGTTCAGCCTGTTGATAGTTCCCTTGATCGCCGTAAAGCATCGCAAGGTTATGAAGGCTCTCGGCAGTTTTCGGATGATCAGGACCGAGTAGGCGGTTCCGCAGTTCAAGGGAACGTTGATGAAGGGTTTCAGCTTGCTCGTAACGAGCCAATTGCTGATACAGAAGTCCCAAAGAATTTAGCGTCTGAGCCGTATCGGAGGGATTGCTTTGAGAATGACCTTCTTGAAGGTGTAATGCCTGAGTGAGGTAGGTTTCGGCATCTGTATAGCACCCACGTTGATAATAATAGAAGCCTAGCCGTTCTAAAAGCAACCCGCCCTCCTTTAGCTTGAGCTTGTAGTCACGGATGAGCGTAGCACAATTCACCGCCTGAGGCAAATACCTCTCACATCCTTCCCATGTCCCGAAATTCACCACCGGAAAGATGAAATTGACCAAGCGCACCGCTTGACTGGCAAGAGAGTGCTGTCGTTTTTTCGTTAGATCGTTCTTCAAAACAGTCTGAATGATATGGTGCATGTTGAGAGTGGTACTGTCCGTGCGTTGACGGATCAGAGAGAACTTACGCAACGTCGCAATAGCAGCGTCGAAGGCGAAGGGGTCGCTAGTCACAGCGTGGAGAGGCCCACTGAGGGTAGAGGCACCGTACAGAATCGCTTCGTCAGGAAGCGCATCTGGATGCAGAAAAGCCAAAAAATAGAGCAATTCCAGGGCATTCGCATTGATCTCGCCAATTTTTTGAAAGGTTAACGCTAGCGTGGTCGTAACTGGGTCTGGATGATCACTGATGACACGCCCACGTTTTCCGAGAAGGATGTCCTGCTTTTTCTTATATAATGTAAGATAGGACGAGAGTGGTCGTTGTGTTTCTTCAATGTACGCTCCTGCCTGATCGAGAGCGAGAGGATATCCATGTAGTTCTTCCGCAATCTTCCTCGCGTGTAGGCGATCCTCCTCTGACGCAGTATCCAGTGAATCCTGCCCTGAAATAATTTGAGCGCATCGTAGTAACAGAAGTGTTCCATCTTCAATACTCATCTGGTCAACAGAGAGACGAGCAGTAACTTGCCCCGTCGTTTGTGACTGTGTAGTTACGAGTACATGACCAGTGCTGTCCAAGGGAATAAGCTGGCTCGTCAAAGAGAAGTCTTCCAGATTATCGAGAACGAGTAGCCAGCGGTCATGAGCTTGCAACCAGCGTTTAATGGCCTCAATGCGTGTTTCTTCGTCGCTAGCATCTGTTCCAGAGAGGCCGAGTTGATAGGCTAAAGAGAGAATATTGGCACTGAGAAGTTCAGAAGGAGTTGTGCTGAGCCACAAGACAGCCTGATAATCGCGTTGATTGCGATAAATATATTCTATCGCCAGATGCGTTTTCCCTATTCCCCCTGGTCCATACAATGCCTGTATTTGTGTTTGCCCAGAGGTAAAGGCATGATGCACCGCTCCTAATATGTCATCACGATCAGTGAAAAATTGGTTGTACCTGTAGGCGAGATTATTGAAAGGAAATTGTGGCTGCTTAGCAGTCATTCGTCTTCCAGCGAGATGACTTGTGAGCTTTTTCACCACGCGGCGAATTCCTTGCGCGACCTCACTCAGAGCGGTATCGAGGTCCTCCCATGTAGTTACTGGTCTGCCATTTTGAGGAAGATAGCTGTATGCTTCGAGGGGAGAATCTTGCAAATCTGTTGGGCGCAGGAGTACGGGAATGACGGGAATGGCTCTGCTCTTACTTTGTTCCTGAGCATATCGCATCTCCACCCCGAAACACTGTTCAGAGGCGAAGAAATCGGCACTGACAAGGAGTACAACGATATCAGCCTGATTGATATACGCCTTGGTCATGTCTTTGAAGTTCTGTTCAGCACTGATGGCACTATCATACCAAATATCAATAAGACCCAGTCGCCTCTGAAGACTTAGGTGCTTTTGCAATTCATTGAACAGGTCTCTGTCCCGAGGCGTAGAGGCAACTGAGAAGAAAATGTTGATTTTTTCTGAAGTATAAGAAAGAGCCATGTGGTACCTATCCAAGAAGACATATTCTTTCCTCGTCATTTTAGCATACATTGGTGCTTGTGTATATGATTAACACTCTCGTCTGGCTTTACCTCTCTTGCCCATTTTGAGCGCACCTTTAAGCACCAGTTTAGACTGTCCCCACGCACCTATCAACAACACTGTTTACACGGAGAAGGAGATGCAAGTAGTGTCCTACGATATTGCAGCGTAACTGCATAAGCAAGACAGCCTCCATTTTATCCGAAAACTACCTGAATGAGATGATATCATGAGAATAGTAATATAACATTCTTCATAAGTTAAGGACCACCATGAGCAAATCTATTCGCCAAACATCGGGATTCTCTTCGTTAAGACTCACGCAAGTATGGCAACGTCTCACACATAAAACAACCGAACAGAGTGTACTGGGAGCGGTGCCGCCGCCAATTATCGTGCTACTGGCGATCATCTCCGTGCAGGTTGGCGCGGCCTTTGCGAAGGGGCTATTTCAGGCGATAGGGTCGAGTGGCACAGTCTTTCTACGTGTCGGCTTCGGCGCAATCATCTTTTGTTTGGTTGCGCGTCCACGTATACGCGGCTATGCACGAAAAGATTACTTGCTCATTGTGTTATTTGGCCTGTCCATAGCACTGATGAATGGCGCATTCTATGCCGCTATCGCACGTATTCCGCTCGGCATTGCCGTCACGCTAGAATTCGTGGGACCGCTCACCGTCAGCGTCATAGCATCACGTCAACGCCGCGATTTCGTGTGGATAGCTCTTGCTGCCGTCGGCGTAGTTCTATTAGCACCAATCGGACACAGCACGCTTGACCCGCTTGGCGTTGTGCTAGCCTTGCTCGCAGGTGCCAGTTGGGGCGCGTACATTCTGCTAAACGTGCGTATAGGTCGCGCCTTCGCCGGTCACACAGGGCTTGCCCTTAGCATGATCGTCGCCGCCCTCGCCCTGCTCCCATTCGGCATATTGAGCGGCGGCACAATGCTCTTGAACCCAAGAATACTGCTGCTGGGCGTCGGAGTCGCCATCCTCTCCACCGTCATCCCCTTCACGCTCGAACTAGAAGCCCTACGCCGCCTACCCGCTCGCGTCTTCGGCGTCCTCATGAGCCTTGAGCCAGCGATGGCAACGCTCGTCGGCTTC
>CAXUGH010000319.1:4281-6164 GCA_964250365.1 uncultured Ktedonobacteraceae bacterium | reverse complement strand
TCGGCGAGTCCCAGGTGAATAGCGGGATTGTTTGGTTCGAGCTGTGCGGCGTTTGCAAAAGCAATCGCAGCCTCACGCGCCTGCCCATGTGCGAGCGAGTAGTTACCTTGATCTATTTGTGTTTGTATATCGGTTTGTGCTTCCACGAGTTACCCTCCGGTCGAATGTAGCGCGAGTAGTGCCAGTGCCAGTGTACCAAGAATGGTTAGAAGAGCCAGAGGCCAGCGACGCGCGAGACTATGTGTATCTTCCAGTGCCTGCGCTCCATACATAGGAGGATACGCGATAGCTTCTTTTTGCTGTATAGAAAGTGTTTTTGTTTGTACATAGAATGGCATAAATATCCACCCCAGTATACACCCACTGATAAGTCCACTCAGATGAGCGTAGTTATCGACGTTGGGAACGATCAGACCCAAGCCGAGATTTATCCCTATAATAATAACGAGCCATAGTAACGCAGGTACTCCGCCGCGTGGAAACGCTTGACGATGAGTGAGGACGAATATGCTGTATGCTCCCACCAGTCCGAATATCGCCCCCGACGCTCCCACGCTGATTTCCTGCGGCATGAAGTAATAGCTGCCTATGACGCTAAGAATACCAGTAATAAGATAGAGTAGCAAGAAACGTAGATGTCCAGCCAAGCGCTCAAGAAAGACGCCCAGTACGACAAAATTGAGCATATTAAGACCGACATGTAGCAGATTCGCATGCAAGAAAATCGGTGCCACGAAACGCCAGTACTGCCCTTGCTGAATAAGCGTATTGTCTTTCGCTCCATAGGTTATCAGCACGTTTGAGAGCGTATCGTTATCCTGCGGCTGAACGTTTACCGCGTTCGCCAGAATATTCGCAAGCACGCTTCGTAAGCTGTGCGCCCCAACCGCAACGGCGGCTTGATACGCTGTAAAGCACCATATAGCAATCGTCACAAGCGTAATCAGCCAGACGACCCAGGGAATTTGATTCAGGGAAGATGTTGTCTTGTACCTATTCAGTGCCGTCCGATAGCTCAAACGTATGCGTTGTTGCCTTAATAGGGTAGCCTCAGCCCGTGCGTAGACGTTTTCCACGTATACCTCTTCACAAAAATTTCCTCTGTATTTTATACGTTTGAGCAGAGGGAATGTAGCAAAATAAATCCTCTCATGCCCATGATGACATGCGTCATCATGGGCATGAGAGGATTTATTATCGTACAAGCCCGCTTATATGCAGGAACATGATAAGGCCATTCAGGATAAATTGAATGGCGAGGGCTGCGAGCAGAATACCCAGAATACGCGAAATCACGAGAATACCTGTGCGCCCAAAAAGCTTGATGATGCGGGAGCTACCGCGCATCACGAGCCAACCCGCGAATAATGCGCTGGCAATGGCTGCACTAACCGCGAGCAGTTCTAATGGGCGTGGTGTGGCGAGATCGACATATAGAATCGTGGTTGCGATAGTGCCAGGACCAGCGATAATCGGTATTGCCAGTGGAAACACGCTGATATCTTCGCGCGTCATTGCCTCATCCGATTCTGCTTGTGTTTCGCGTGCCCCAGATTGACGCCCAAACAACATATCGACGGCAACCAGAAAGAGCAGAACGCCGCCAGCCATATCGAAGGCATAGAGACTAATACCGAGGCGGTCGAGGAGAATACGTCCGACAAGCGCAAAAAAAGCAATGATTGCCGCGCTTAATAGTGTTGCTCGGGTCACAATTCCTTTGCGTTGTGTATCATTGAGGTGTCCGGTGAGACCAATAAATACAGGTGCCAGACCAACCGGATCAATGATGGTGAAAAAAGTGACGAATGCGCTAATAGTAAAGGTAAAGAGTACCATTGGATAAATCCTCCCCATATGATTCTCCACAAGAAGGGATGCAA
>CAXUGH010000319.1:3570-4191 GCA_964250365.1 uncultured Ktedonobacteraceae bacterium | reverse complement strand
GGCGCAGGTGAGAAATCCTGATTGAATGTATACCTTTTAGTCTTCGTAGTATTCGCGTCGACCTCGATAGTAGCGGTGACGGCGGCTCCATGAGCGATAGGTTAGCGCGTGCCAGATGGCGACGACGAGAATCGCGCCGAGCAGAGCTTTGATAAGCGGTATTGGCTGGCCTGCGATGCTGAAATCGCCAGGAATGGACACCTGAACTACACTTGTGAGTAGCCAGATGCCAAGAAGTGCGGCAAAAAAGGCTCCAACAATGCCAAAGGGGAGTCGCCACCCGACGATGGTTTCCGCGAGCAGTCCTACGATGGCGGCGATGACAAAGTAGATGACCTGACTAGTGGTGATAACAAATTGTAAACCGAGGATATTCCCTTGTAGCAAGGGAGCGTCGGCGAATAGTGCTTGGAAAGCGATCATGTGCTATCTCCTATATATGTATGAATGCTTGCTAGCTTTCAATAACTCTTCTATTGTATGCGATAGTCTTAAAATGTCAACACTTGTATAAACGTGTAGGGGTTGGAGGAATACAATCTCTAGAAAATCAGGGAGACCGCAGGGTCTCCCCCAACACCCAGGTTGAAAATTTTTGGGGGGCCCGGGGGGCCGGGCGGG
>CAXUGH010000319.1:0-3560 GCA_964250365.1 uncultured Ktedonobacteraceae bacterium | reverse complement strand
AAATGTAGGGGAGACCCTTGCGGCCTTCCTGGTTTTCTAAGCAAATTCGCCCATTTTTCTAACAAATGTACTCACTTATAGCGGGTCATGCGTGTTAGAATAGTATCAGGTTCTATTGACGAAGGGAAACCATGCAAGGTTTCATCAGTGGATAGAAGCTTTTTGCAGAGTCCTCTACAAAACGTTATAATACTTTAACTCTTGCATTCAGAAATTTATGAATTTGGGAGGCACTTTATGAAGGGTGCAATTCGCAACGTAGCTATTATAGCTGGGGTAGCCTTGGTGGTGCTTATTGTGGGCATCGTTCTTGCTGCCATCTTCCACGTCTTACTCGACGTTCTCTACATCTTCCTCATGCTGCTCGCGGCTCTGATGGTTGTGGGAACGCTGCTACAGGTGCTTTCGGTGGTCGCGCTCATCCGCACTATTTCCACGGTACGCGAAGAGATGAAGCCATTGCTCGCCTCGGTGCAGGAGACGGTTGGTATCGTCAAGGATACCGCGCAGACGGCTGGTCACACGGTGAGTACGGTGCGTAATGCCGCGCAACTCACGGGCGAGATTGCCCTTGCACCGAGTGTACGTGCCGTTGCCGCTGTCGTAGCAGGTCAGGAGATGATCCGTGTCTTCTTTGGTAAAGGACACACTCGAACTCGTGCTGAGAAGCGGCGCAAGGAGCAGTTGAAGGCAATCGAGGCGGTGGAACGCTCCAACCCTGACGCCATCACTGCCGGTGCGCTCGGTGGCGTCACGGCAAGAGAGGAGGCGAATAATGCTGCCTATGGTCTTAGCAGATAACAATCCGATTCTGGCGACTGGCGGACAAATCGCCGCTATCGTGATTGGCCTCTACTCCGTGCTGTTCATCATCATCGCGGTAGCCTTTAATTTCGCAATGGCGGTACTCTTCAATTGGACGCGCGAGAAGGTGAAGGTTATCCAGATGTTGCGTCCGACAGTTGATAGCGTCAACAAGACATCGGAGGCACTATCGCGTGGCTTACCACCACCTGCGAATGAGAACAGGCTTGTCGAAACCGTCGCACAGGGACCCGCGCAGGTGCAGAAGCTTGATAGGCAGGTTGAGCAGGTGTCGGACAAGGTAGCCAACGCAGTTATAGAATTTCGGGCACGCACGATTCAGGTGCAGACGGTGGCAAAGGCTTTTCTCACTCCCAATCGCCTACGCCGCGAGTTAGAGGCACTTGATGGCAACCGTTCCGACGATCCAAACCGCGCCATTAAAAGCCCCGGCTATCAGCGCATCATAGAAGAGATACCGGCTGGTCAAGCTGTGTCGAATATGGACATCAAAGATGGCTCTACTTCGACCACGCCAGTCGTACCATCGAAGAGATAATGTCGCTACTCATCGCGTACATCCGAGAATTTGGGCGTTTCCAACGAAACGCCCAACTTTATTTGATTAGCAACTTGCTCAGTGGCGTATCGACTGGCATTTTGCTTGTCCTCTATAACCTGTATCTGCTCTCGCTTGGCTACAAGACCGATTTCATTGGCCTCGTTCTTTTTACGGGAACAGTAGGCGCAGGTATTGCTATTTTTCCAGCAGGTGTGTTTATTGACCGCATCGGCGGAAAAATTGTACTTATTGCGACAACATTATTGTTTGGGGTTATTGGTGCCGCTCAGATTCTCTTTCGCCAGCCACTGCCTTTGCTCGTAAGCGGCTTTCTCGGTGGCATTGTTACCGCCTTTTACCTCGTCGTCAACGCCCCATATCTCACCGCTAATAGCACACCCGAAGAGCGTTCACACCTGTTCAGCCTCAATCTCGTCGTACAACTGGGCACAACCGTCCTCGGCGAAATACTCGGCGGTGCGCTTCCGCAATGGCTACGCTCTCTTCCATTGTTCATGGCTCCTCTACCGCCGCAGATACAATGGTTGCTTGCGACGCAGGGCAACGTCCGCTCCTATCAACTCGCCCTGTTGGGTGCTGGTGTAATCGCTGTCCCAAGCCTCATCCCTCTGTTTTTGTTGAGCGATGACCGTCCTCGTAGGAGGGATCATTCAGATGTGGTAGGGGAGGGTAATCAAGAAACCAGGGTGCCCGCAAGGGGACGCCCCTCCCATACGACGACACGTCGTGGGTGGATTCGTGTATGGGAGGGGCGTCCCCTTGCGGGCACCCTGGTATTTGTGAAGTGGAATAAATCAGGCATACGAATGCTGATAACAACGCCGTTTTTTGCATTGTTGTTGGCGTGGATTCTCGTTGGATTGGGTGCAGGTCTCTTCATTCCCTATTTCAATGTGTATTTTGTGCAACATCTAGGGGCATCGCCTGCGCTGTTTGGTCTGATTGATGGCGGCGCGAATGGTATCAATGCTTTGTTGACATTGGTTGCTCCACTCGTAGCGATGCGCGTGGGCAAGATAAATACGGTGGTATTTACGCGTTTGCTTAGTATTCCACTCCTACTCATCATCGGTTTTACCAGTGTCTTACCGCTTGCCGCCCTGATGTATCTGTTTCGGCAGGGAACGATGGATATGGCAGTAGGTGTCTTTCAAGTATATTCTATGGAGGCTGTGCCGGAGCAGAGGCGTGGCGTAGCGAATAGTGGCTACCAAGCGGCTATGCAGGTCTCCTGGGCTGCTACAACGCCGATTGGGGGCTGGCTGATCGCTCATGTTGGGTATTCGCCCGTCTTTGTGAGTGGAGCGGTGTTTTATTTGTTAGCCATTGCTTTGCTGTGGTTGAGATTCGGGAGTAAAAAGAAAAGTTTTTCGTAATACAAAATTCATCTTCCTGTGTCGCTTGCTGTCAAAAGCGACACAGGAAGATGAATTTTGTATTACCTTTCCAGTTTTCCTTCGTGCAAAGAGAATGGACTGATATCTTCTCGCTTCCTGCGAGAGGAACGGAACGATTGAAAGGAGTTCTTAGGATGAACGAACCCATCACAACGCCCGACAGACACGGCGGACCAGACAGAGTGGTCACGTCATGGGAAGAGACGCGTCGGGTATTGGAAACAGCCGAAGTGTTCTGGCTCTCAACCGTGCGCGCCGACGGTCGCCCTCACGTCACGCCGCTCGTGGCTGTGTGGCACGACGGGGCCGTTCACTTTACCGCTACCGACACTGCACAGAAGACGGTCAACCTGCGTGGAAACCCGCACGTCATTCTGACGACCGGCTGCAACCAGAGAGGAGGACTCAGCGTGGTGGTTGAGGGTGACGCCGTGCAAATCACCGACCAGGACGCGCTCGAACGCTTAACCTCGGTGTGGGCGACCAAGTGGGATGGAAGCTGGCCCTATCAGGTACGCAACGGGTATTTTTACCTCTACGATGAAGACACACAAAGAGTTCTCACAGATTCGAACCTCGTGTTCTCCGTCAAACCCACCAAGGTCTTCGCATTCGCTATAGGCCGCAGCCAGACCCGCCACCAGTTCTAACTACTCGCCAAGCTGGTTTCCGAACTTTCAGATAAATCACCAGGATGATAGCGAGTTTGCACACAAAAAATATCCTCTAGCTGAAAAGCTAGAGGATATTTTTTATGTGCAAACTCGCTACGATTC
>CAXUGH010000318.1:0-6185 GCA_964250365.1 uncultured Ktedonobacteraceae bacterium | reverse complement strand
CCTCATGATGAGAACACACCCCTCCCATCATTCCATCTCCCCATCGTCAATCGGTAATGATGGTAATAATGGTAATAATGGTAATGATTCCTCGGCAGACTACTACTACGCTCCGGTTGCCCTACACGATTCGATGCCACCTTTCCTGTTATGTGATACCATAACATCAGTCCAAACAATACCTACATATCTATCTAAAGAGGAACCAACATACCATGCCAGAAATAGACGGCGATCACGCCTTTGGATTCGATACGCTCTCAGTTCACGCGGGTCAACGTCCCGATCCGGCGACGGGTGCGCGTGCAGTGCCGATTTACCAGACTACCTCGTTTGTATTCGATGATACCGACCATGCCGCCCATCTCTTTGCGTTGCAACGCTTCGGCAATATTTATACACGCATCATGAATCCCACTACCGCTGCCTTTGAGGAGCGCGTCGCCGCGCTTGAAGGTGGAACCGCTGCGGTGGCAACAGCATCGGGTATGGCGGCACAGATGGCAACGATGATGACGCTGTTACGCCCAGGCGACGAAATCGTCTCATCCAATAGCCTCTATGGTGGCACGCACACACAGTTTGACATCACGCTACGTACATGGGGCGTCAACACGATCTTTGTCGATAGCACCGATCCTGAGAACTATCGCAAAGCCATTACGCCGCGCACGCGTGCCCTCTACGGAGAGACCATCGGTAATCCTCGCGGCGATGTTCTCGATATCCGTGCCGTAGCTGATATCGCACACGAAGCGGGTATTCCCCTTGTTATGGACAATACATTCGCAACACCGTACCTCTGCCGCCCATTTGAACATGGCGCGGATATCGTCGTTCATTCGGCGACGAAGTTTATTGGAGGGCATGGCACCTCAATCGCGGGTGTTGTCGTCGAGGCGGGCAAGTTTCCGTGGGACAATGGCAAATTCGCCCATATTGTTGACCCATCTCCTGGCTATCATGGTGTACGCTTCTATGAGACATTTGGAGATTTCGCCTTCTGTATGAAGCTGCGTTGCGAGACGGTACGCGATACAGGTGCGTCCATCAGTCCGTTCAACTCCTTCTTACTATTGCAAGGCTTAGAAACGCTGTCGCTCCGTATGGAGCGTCATACGCAGAACGCGCTACGTGTCGCGCAATTTCTCCAGGAACATCCTGCCGTAAGTTGGGTTCATTATCCAGGATTGTCGGATGATCCCTTCTATCAGCTTGCAAAACGCTATCTGCCACATGGTGCTGGTGCAATCTTCACCTTCGGTGTGAAGGGTGGCTATGAGGCTGGCAAGAAAGTGATTAACAGCGTACAACTGTTCTCGCACCTTGCAAATGTGGGTGATGCGCGTAGTCTAATTATTCATCCCGCCAGTACGACGCATCAGCAACTCTCTCAGGACGATCAGTTTTCAAGTGGCGTGACACCCGATCTCATTCGCCTCTCGATAGGCATTGAGAACATCGAGGACATTCTGTGGGATTTAGATAAAGCTCTGAAGGCATCGCAAGCGTAATTCTGTAGGGGGTCTAATTATGCTGTTTAAAAATTAAAGATGGGAATGAAATGTAGGGGAGACCCTTGCGGTCTCCCTGCTCGACGCGTCAAAAATCGTTACCACATTAAAAATTTAAAGAGCATCATTACACCTCATATACACATTAACTTTTAGCCCAAAAGCGGTCTGTGATGAGGCAAGGGCGCCCGCAAGGGGAACGCTTTCAGGGGGAGGTTTTTTGGAAAGGTATCAAAAGATGGTCAAAAACGCATGCAAGAAAGGCAAAACCGACAATTCCGTTGCATTTTCACGCATTTTCGTACCATCAGAAGATGTGATTCGCTCCTTTCGGGCGTTCTCCAAAAAACCTACCCCTGAAAGCAAGGGGAACGCCCTTCCCATACACGGACTCGCTCCACGACGGTCATCGTGGTATGGGAGGGGCGTTCCCCTTGCGGGCGCCTGGTTCCCATTGATTCATTACGTTAATGTGTATGGGGTCTAATTCATTACACCCTATCGGCGACGACGAAGCCGAAGGAACTTGAATCATGTCTACATAGACCCCTACAATTATAACCGTCGTGATAGTAGGAAGAAGGATCAACGATGAAGATACGTGGACTAGATCATGTCTCGCTACTAGTCAAGAATGTCGAAGAAACGCGCAGATTTTATGGGCAATTATTAGGGTTGGAAGAGATTCCGCGCCCCCATAGCTTCGATTTCGCAGGCGCATGGTTCGCTACTGGTACGCAAGCGATTCACATCATTGGCGAAAGCGAAACTGGACGAACGCAACAGGTACAGCCCGCAATGTATCGTCCCGATGAACTTGCGCGTGGTCGTGCTACGCATATCGCGTTTGAAGTCGAGAATTTAGCGCAAACTGTGGCGTATCTCAATGAGAAGCATGTGCCGATTGTAGGTGGTCCACGTCCGCGTGGTGATGGTGTTATACAGTTATACATCTGTGATCCCGATGGCTACGTCATCGAGTTGTTTGCATGGGAAAGATAATCTCTAAAGGAATATAAGCAGTGGCGGATGTCGCGCAAAAAGTCGTTACAGTATTTTACTCGTATGCATCGTCCCCTAGAGATGATGGGCTGCGAGAGCAGTTAGAAATACACCTTGTTGGATTGCAACGCAGCGGACTTATTGAGAGCTGGTCGCGTCGTGAGGTGGTCGCAGGCAACGAGTGGCAGCAGGAAATAGACCAGCACCTTGAACATGCCTCCGTTATCCTGCTCCTCATCAGTCCCGATTTCATCGCCTCGGACTATTGCTATGGTGCCGAGATGCTACGGGCTATGGAGCGACATCAGTCGGGCAATGCTCGCGTCATTCCCATTTTGCTACGTCCCGTGTATCTGGAAAACGAGCCATTTACACGTCTGGCATCTCTTCCTAAAAATGGCAGACCAATCAGCATGTGGCGCAATCGTGACGCCGCCTTTGCGGAGGTTGCAAGAGACATCAGAGTATCAATCAAAGAGTTACAATCCTCTTTGCCCACCGTTGCACCTCTACGTGAAAATTCGGCGTACTTTCTCCACAATGGACTCAGCTATTTTACGCCGCTCGCCTCCTATCTTGCCTCAGAGGGACGCGAGTTTCACGAGGATGTTGAGCAGGGCAAACTCTACATTCCTAAAGAAGAGTATTTCGCAAAAATTGAAACAGCACTGGACACAAAGCATCGAGCGATACTTATTGGACGCGCGGCTGCTGGCAAGACGGGTCTAGCTCTTGCGTTGGCACACTATTTGCAGGAGCAAGCGGGTTACATCGTTGGGTACAAAGATGTAAAGCATGCCGAGATTGGCGATGGGCGTATCTGGTATACGCTCGCCAAAGAACATGACCGTCCGAATCTACTTTACATACTGGATAACTGTCATCTCGCGCCAAGAGAGGTAGACGAATTTTGTAGCCAGTGGCAGGAGCAACCGCCACAACATGCACAATGTCTACTCGTTTCGCGCACTGGTCAAGCCGATGCTGAGGGAAACGCCTATCTGCAAACATTCGCTGATGATGAAAGAATAGAGGTGCGTTCGGAGCATATATTCTTGCAGGTCATCGAGCAATATATATCGTCGCTACATACACAATCTGTGCGATATAGTGAATTGTTGAGAGAAGATGATGTAACGCTCCTCGAAAAGCAACACTCGCACAATCTCGTAATCTCGCGCAACCGCTTAGAGGCATGGACAGCGTTGAGGACAGAGCAACGCCTTAGTGAAGTACGACAGGAAGACCTCTATCGTGAATTAGATACAAAATACCTCTCTCCCTACGGTACCGCCCTTGCGAAACTCTGCACATTGCAACGCTACGAGATATCGGCGCACACTTCTTATGTTGAGAAGCAACTAGCACGCGATGAGGTTGCACATCTCTTACAAGAAAAGCTGCTTACAAGTGCTATCGTCACTGGGTATGGGCAACTCTACGATCTCACACTGCATCCTACTGAGGCGCGAGAACTGTTTCTTACTTACGTTTTCAAGCAGTACGGTAGCGTGACGCAAGAAAATATCAATGCGCTTGTGACCTCTGCTCTTACTGAATATTTGAATACGAAACCGTCGAACTACCTTAGTGTCTACGATAGCCTTACACGACAACGACACGAAGATATCCTGCAACACTTGCTCACAGATCGAAATCTGCAAGAAATTACTGCAAGCCAGTTCACGAAAGAACGCATTCTTGACGCCGTTCGCTATGTCTACAAAGTTGCCAGGGTAAATCGAGAACACGCCCAACCGCTTATGGAGAGAATATTACACATTGTGGGTGTGCGCGGAATTAGCACAAAATTGTTACAAGTCCCGTTTGAGGATATTGCGCGTCTGCTCGACTTCCTGCGATATCTTAGTGTCGAACTGGCACAGCAGGTTGTAGACATACTGGACGTACTCGCATTGGCGCGACGCGTAGACGCAGAAAGTATGCAAAGTCTGTTTCGCTTACTACAGGCGTTACGTGCCGTTTCTCCATCACAAATGAGCTTGTTGCTTACAACTATTCCACTAGAGATACTTGTCGCTAAAACAACTGTGCGAAACTTCCAGGGCATGATAAAGCAGCTACAAACATACGACTATCCGCCCGCGCAATTACAAACATTTGTGAAAGCTCTGGATATGCAACAATTCGCTGTACAAAGCGAGCGTATCAGTCTGCAAAGCCTGTTCTGGACCCTTCATCAACTCGAAAAAGTTTCATCTTCGCAAGCGCAACAACTGCTACGTCATCTTCCATTATGGATGCTAGCAATGAAGGCCAGCACAAGTAACCTCGGTTCAATAGACCAACTTATGCAGTTTATGCATCGTACCGACTACACACACGAAGAGATGAGCGAATTTGTGCTTGAGCTAGATGTAGAGCAGGTTGTACAGGAAGGAAGAGCGATTAGCCTTCGTCGTCTGGCCTCGTTCCTTCGTACTACCAAAGCCATTGCACCTGCTGCTATGAGTTCTCTGCTAGAGATGTTTCCTGTTGCTGATGTTGCACTCCTTATTCATGCTCAACAGGTTGCACTAGACGACCTGGAACAATTGCGAAAGGCCGTGCCGAGAGCGTTCTGGGAGTCCTTTCTGCAATCTTGTTCGCCAGAGGATATCGCCGCGATTTTCCAGCGTACACCGCTTGGAACGATTGGAACGTTCTTGCACTACCAGTACAACTCACGCACCGTTCGTGACGCTTACATACTCTTTCAAGAGCGGTTTTTGCAGGAGCAACTGGCTACAACAACGCTGGAAGAGATGGGCGAATTTCTTGACCGTACACAGGCGATACGACAGGACGGAAAAGCTCTTGCTAGCAAAGCAATAGAGCTATTTCTCAATACAGATATAACAAACCGTGCGGCACACACAAATCTTCGTCAGTATGCTCTTCTACTGCACCACACGCGACTTATAGACCGCACCTATCTTCTGCGCTTACTTGCCCCTCTACGTTCTTTTGATATAATACAAGCAGATATCGCAGCAAGTGATATTTCTGGTATCCAACTACTCATATTCAACGTTGCCAACATTGACAAAGACTACCTACCTTACATACAGCAAGCCCTGACGACCTCAAATATTTACAATAAACTTGAGCAGGCATCGCTCCGCGATATCGGACTCTTCCTGTGGAACACCTATCAATATCTCGACCATGCTCTAGCACAAACATATTGTGACTACCTTGATGTGTACTCAAAAATGCAGACATTCAAGTATGCATCGCCCGAAGATGTATGTTTCTTTCTATGGAACCTCACCTCGATCAGCAGTGCCGAGACGTTGCAGACATTTGACGAGCCAGCGATACAGCAACGTCTCCGTGAAGGATGGGATGAGGAGATGGGATGGAGTCTTGTCCTGAAAGGTATCGTCGCTACTACAGATGCTTCCTATAGCCGAGAAAGTTTTGCGTTCCCAATACAACATCATCGAGACGCGTTGATAGCATGGTTCACCACCTCCAACGCCGGACGCAATCCTTATTATGTTGCATTAGCCCTACACGGATTACGTAATCAGGATGAGGAAACGGCTCGCCAGTTCGTGCAGAGTTCGTTGCTTGGAGAGTTATTGCAGAAGTTGTTAGGAAATGCAAGAGGAACAGCGATTACGCCGCGTTCAATTCATCTGATGGAGGAAATAATAGGCTGGT
>CAXUGH010000317.1:4223-6192 GCA_964250365.1 uncultured Ktedonobacteraceae bacterium | reverse complement strand
GCGAGAAAAGCGAATGGGTCAGCAGTTTGCGTATTGGAAGTGGTCATGAAAAAGAGTTCTCCTCTAATGGTAATGTTGTTGCGTAACAGGCATGCTTGTCTGCGTACCTATGAACTACTTATATCACATAGTTCCTTGCTCATCACAAATCAGGCATCTCTCGAAGCGTCTTAGTGTGCTAAAAACGGTGCATTATTGCTTAACGGCTCTCATCCAAATAATTGTTCCGCTGTACTCATAGATGCACTATAAATTTTCATTCAAAATTTTGAATTGGCAACAGATTTTGTTTGACAATACACTGTCTTATTCGTACAATACCATTGTTTGCAGCCAGTTAGGTTGCTGATCTAAGTTGGCTGAGGATTGAAACAAAGTCATTATGAGATGACACAAAAAGAAGGTACTTAATTTATATTGAGTATCTTCTTTTTGTATTGACTTCAAAGTAATTATAATGTAAATTACTGCTAGATATGAAATTTTTCATAAAGGAGAAAAAGCACACATGAAAAAACTAGAGTCAAAAGGGCTTGTACCATTTGAGCGAACATCTTTTACGGTTTCAAAAATCAACCAAGATGAGGAAGGAAATAAGACAGTTCATCGTACTTATTGGTCAGTGAGTAAAAAAGTGCAAAAAGGTTTAAATGAGAACGGAGAAAAAAGCGTTCAACGTTCTATTCCTGATGCCAACAACGTGAAACAAAAGCGGAAAAGTGGCAAGCCGATCAAAGAATACACTCAAATACCCCTATTTCCGAATAACAACTAGGATAAATGGGTGAACGCACATAGGATTACCGCTTTTGGCATTTATATAAAGATTGCTAGTGTAGAAATGAGTTACAATTTTCGTCTCCAAATGTTGTATAGATACAAGCACATATTGCAAAGGATGAAGAAATTGCATGAAGAATATCGCACATACAAAAAATGACGTGGGAAAGCAGCAAGGGCTGGAGGAGCATCTGCTCAATGTCGCTGAGATGGCGAGACAGTATAGTAGTGTTTTTGGTGGTGAAATTTTTGCGTATTATGCAGGATTGGCACATGATATCGGAAAATATGATCCAGTATTTCAAAACTATTTACTTGATGCAGAAACGAAGCAGGGACAACGGCAAAAAGGACCAGATCATAAAAGTGCCGGTGCTGTGCTTGCAGAAAAGGTCGAGCGAACAGGTGCGTTAGCAGGTATTGTTTTTGGACATCATGGAGGTATACCAGAGCGTCCAGCGTTACAGACGACTCTACGAGATCGTCAAACGAAAAAGACGATACAAGATGCTATTGCTACAGCGAAAGCACAGTTTCCAGAGCTAGAAAATCCTCCTCAAAAGCTTTTTCCACCATACGTGCATTCCGCTCTGGAACTAGAGTTCTTCGCTCGTATGGCTTTTTCCGCCCTCGTTGATGCGGACTTTCTTGATACGGAACAGCATTTCAACGCAGGAGAAAGACCGGAACGTAGCAACCGTTGGAGCGTCACAGATTTATGGCATGCATTTGAAGCCTCTTATCAACGTAAGTTCGAGAACGCCGAACGAAGCGTTCTGAACACTATTCGTAGCGAGGTCTATGAGCAGTGTTTGAATGCCGCTACTTTGTCGCCTGGCTTTTTTCGTCTCACCGTGCCAACGGGTGGAGGGAAAACGTTGGCAAGTCTTGCATTTGCATTGCATCATGCACAAACACATAGCTTAGAACGGGTCATTTATGCTATCCCGTACACGAGTATCATTGACCAAACAGTAAAGGTTTTCGGTGATATATTCGGTGACGAACAAGCTTTCATCGAACATCACAGTAATATTAGTATACCAGACCCGGAACACCCGACTCCTACGGAAATACGTCGCAGGCTGATAGCTGAGAATTGGGATGCTCCCTTGATAGCGACGACGACGGTACAGCTTTTTGAAAGTCTATTGGGTCATGGTACGAGCAAATGCCGAAAGCTACACAA
>CAXUGH010000317.1:0-4174 GCA_964250365.1 uncultured Ktedonobacteraceae bacterium | reverse complement strand
GACGAGGTACAGATGCTGCCCGTGTATTTTCTCACTCCCATTCTCGATGTTCTACGCGAGCTATGCACACATTACGGGGTCACGGTCTTGCTGTGTACTGCAACACAACCCGATTTTGCGTCACGCCAGAATTTTGAGGGCTTACCAGATATTCGTGAAATCGTTTTGCAACCGGAACGCTACTTTGCCAATCTCAAACGAGTGGAGTACCAGCTACCAAAAGCTGGTGAAACATGGACGTGGGAGCAGGTGGCCGACCTTGTACGTGCGGAGCAACACATCCTGGTAATCGTCAACACACGCCGAGACGCGGCTGAATTGCTCTCACTCCTGACAGACGACGACGATATCGAAGATGAGGAGCGTGCCGCGCTTTTTCACCTCTCCACGCGACTCTGTGGCGAACACCGTAAAGCTGTTTTAGAGGAGGTACGCCGCAGACTCAAGGCGAAAGAGCCATGCCGCCTGATTGCGACACAGGTCATCGAGGCTGGCGTAGATGTGGATTTCCCGTTGGTGATGCGTGCAATTGGTCCACTGGATAGTCTTGTGCAGGCGGCGGGTCGGGCCAATCGAGAGGGGAAGATGTCTTCTTTGGGGAGGGTAATTGTCTTTGTGCCTGAAGATGGTCACACACCAAAGGGGTCTTACCAAGTTGGAACAGATATTGCCACACGATTGCTGAAAGATGGTCAGGCAGATTTGCATGATCCGACGCTGTATCAACGCTATTTCCAGGAATACTACAGCCTTCCCTACCGCGACCACTACGGCATTCAAGAACTCCGTGAACAACGCAACTATCCAGAGGTGGCACAAAAGTTTCGTTTGATCGACGACAAGAGTACTCCAGTGATTGTCACCTATAAACCTGCAGATGAAAAGATCAGGAAACTGCTTGATCGATTGCGAGGTAGAAATCCTCACCGAGACGACCTACGTGCCTTGCAACCCTACACAGTGAATCTATCTGCATACGAATTTGAGCAAGCCAAAAAGAACTTGCTCGTTTCAGAAATCATTCCTGATGTTTGGACATGGCAGGAAGACAAATATGACAGTGGAAAGGATGGAAAACATGGACAGGGCATCATCTTCAATGGAACAGTGAGCGCAGAAAGTTTATTTTGGTCATAATCATCTACAGCCATGAAAAAAGAAGGGATATCATATGAACTATCCTCCGGTACAGGTGTGTGTCTGGGGCGAGTACGCGTGCTTCACCAGACCAGAGATGAAGGTTGAGCGCGTCAGTTACGAGGTCATGACGCCATCAGCGGCGCGAGGCATTCTGGAAGCGATCTTCTGGAAACCTGAATTTCGCTGGCTGATTCGAGAAATTCGTGTCTTCAAGCCGATACGCTACTTCTCGATGTTGCGAAATGAAGTCAATAGTCGGGCAACGGTAGCTACTGCACGGCGGCGCGACGAGGGAGGCTACTACGCGGAAGAAGATCGCTCACAGCGTCATACGCTCTGCCTGCGCGATGTGGCCTACAACATTATCGCTGATGTCGCTGTGCGCCCTGGCGTACAGGAAGATCAGGCGAAATACCGCGACCAATTTCAACGCCGCGTGAAAAGAGGACAATGTCATACAGTACCATACTTGGGATGTCGTGAGTTTTCAGCATATTTTGGTTCAGAGTTTCCAGAAGGTATGCGTACACAACCGCAGAATATCACAACTCAACTGGGGCAGATGCTCTTCGATCTCGACTACCTACAGGATGGCAGTGGCAGAGGACAGCCGCGTTTCTTTGCAGCAGAGTTACAGCGTGGCGTGATGCGTATTCCCGAAATGCTCTATCGAGAGGAGAAATAGACATGTTTCTGGAACAATTGAGCAAGTATGCCGATCAAATTGAACAGTTGCCTCCTCCGATGTATCAGCGCACAGCCATTCGCTATCTTATCCACTTAGATAGCAATGGTAATTACGATGGGATTGAAGAGCCTGTAGATGAGAAGGGCAAGCCAACTGTTACCTTTGTTACACCCAACTTGAAACGCTCATCGGGTATTCGACCTAAACTGCTGGTGGATAATGGCGAATATGCGCTTGGCATCGGACGCGAGAAGAGCGATCCGCGTCGTGTGGAGGAGCAGCATCGCGCTTTCGTGACGCTGGTACAAGAGTGCGCGGTTGCTACAGGCGAACCCTCCATCGTTGCCGTCGCGCATTTTCTGAGTCAAGCGGACATCACGGCTCCCATTCTACAAAAGAAACGGGACTTCGATTCGTCGAGCAATGTCGCTTTTCAAGTCGAGGATATCCGCCCCTTTGAACTGAAAACTGTACAAGAGTATTGGGCAAAGAAGGCATCCGTATCGGGCGAGGCGGAGCAAACGATGCAATGTCTGGTCTGCGGCAAGCGGCGACCACCAGTTGAACGTTTGCCAATTGTCATCAAAGGTATTCCAGGTGGTCAATCAATGGGGTTAACGCTCATCTCAGCAAACGCGGCGGCCTTCGAGTCGTATGGCTTAACGGCATCATTGATTGCGCCGACCTGTGAGGCATGTGGCGAGCGTTTCGGCAATGCTCTCAACGAACTTTTACGCAACAACAACACGCATATTATTCTCCCCCCACTGGCTTATATCTTCTGGGTTCGCCGTCCTCCTGAAGTAGAGTATGACGATGGCATCAACGTTCCCAGTTTGATGGCAGCCGACCCTGGGGTGATCAAACAACTCTATCAGTCTGCGCGTCGCGGCAACAACATAGCAACACTTGTTGATGCACCAGATTTCTACGCTGCGACACTTTCCGCAAGCGGTGCGCGCGTTGTGCTACGTGATTGGATTGAGACCTCGGTAGCAACGGCACAACAGCATCTCAGGCGTTTTTTCTGGCTACAACGCATCCAGCGTCCCAATCAAGAACCAGAGTACTTTTCCTTGCGCTCTCTCATCGGTGCGATGATGAATCAGAAATCGAAAGAGAAACCTGTTGCTCAGGTAGGGGAGGCATTGATGCATGTCGCGCTACATGGCGGACCGCTACCTACATCGCTTCTGTACAACACGATCCAACGCATCAGGGCGGCACGCAAGGTGCAACCTGAACAGGTTGCGCTTATTAAGATGGTCTTGCTGTCTCAGCAGCAGGACACAAGTGATATCAATTATGAAGAGGATATGACCATGGTAACACACAACGAAGAAGAGACGAATGTCGCCTACCTGTGTGGGCGACTCCTGGCACAACTGGATTATATCCAGTACAGGGCACTAAAACAAGTGAACGCAACCATCGTAGATCGCTTTTATGGGACCGCCTCCACTGCACCGGCACTCGTGTTTCCACGCCTGTTGAAGATGGCTATACCACATTTAGCAACAATACGCCCTACGGCACATACGGCTCAATATTACGCAGCCTCATTGAGCTATCCAGAGAAGGATTTGGCACATCTTCTGGAAAAACTTCCACCTGCCTTTCCATCGACTCTAACTCTTGAGCAGCAGGGAAGGTTCGCGCTAGGTTTTTTCTTTCAAAAGGCGCAATATCTAGTGCATCGGCAGGAACACACCAACGATGGTGAGCAGCCAGAGACAACTCACACGACGAACGATGATAACGAAATAAAATAAGCAAACGAAGAGGAGTATATCATTATGACCACAGTAACAACACCAATTCATTGTGACCCAACCAAACGGCATGACTTCGCGTTTTTATTCGATGTCACAAACGGCAATCCGAATGGAGACCCTGACGCTGGCAATTCGCCGCGTGTCGATCCTGAGACGATGCGCGGTATCGTCACGGATGTTTGTCTCAAACGAAAGGTCCGCGACTGGGTAGACATGAGCAATGGCAATCGGGAGCGTTTTGCTATTTATGTGCAGAACAAAGGTATCGCGCTGAACGATCTCAATAAACGCGCCCATCAAGCTGTCTTTGGAGTGGCTCAGGAAAACGGACAGCAAGAAGCCACGCCAGAATCGAAAGACACAAAGCGGTCGAAAACAGCCAAAGGGAGCGAGCAAGAGCAAGATATCAGAACGAAAGAGAGCGGAGCGGTACGACAAAATGCACGGCGCACCTGGATGTGTGAGCAATTCTACGATATCCGTACTTTCGGGGCGGTGCTATCCACTGGCGACTATCCAGCAGGTCAGGTGCGCGGCCCCATTCAGCTGACCTTCGCGCAATCCATCGATC
>CAXUGH010000316.1:0-6227 GCA_964250365.1 uncultured Ktedonobacteraceae bacterium | reverse complement strand
CCTCTTGCAGTGCAATTCCTGGCAAGGCGTTGGTGCCGTCCTGCGTCACAAGATAGGTGTTGTTGTCTCTGGTATAGCCGTGCCCTGAAAAGTAGAATAATACCTTTTCGTCGAAGTCAAACAATTCTTTGAGGGCGGCTTGCAGCGTCGTGACGAGAACGCGCTCAGGTAGTGTTGTCAGCAGTGCCTCACTCATGGAGTGCGAGCCGAGGAGTATGCGACAGGCAAAGTTCGGCGTGCGGTCCTCATGGAACGCCAGCAGTGGGTGTAATGCCTGCACATCGTCGATGCACCATGAGAGAGAGGACATATTGTCGTAACTATTGATTCCCACGAGTAAGGCACGTCGCATCATTGTTCTTGTCCTGTCTGTACCAGTTGCTGCGCCATCTGTTGCCCTTCCACTGCCTCATCATACCAGCCCTGCCAGCCCTCGCTTCTTGGTTGCGGAGAGCGCGATTGGTTAAGTAGTTCGAGAGTACGAGTAAAACCCGCGAGAGCCTCATGAGCATGCGTGGTACGAGCTTGAGGAGTGGTTGAGTTTCTGCTTGCATGCAACGAGAGCGTAGCACGATCAAGCAAATCTAACGCCTCTGTGAACACAGCATCGCCGAAGGTTTCCTCGTTATCTCTCATATTCCCAGCCTTTATTTGTGTTGTGTCAAACAGATTCGGTTCTGCCCTCATCGCGTTGAAAAGAATAGTAAAAACGCTGTTCGCCGCCATAAGTGCGACATCAGCAGCGACACGATCCATGAGCGTCATCTCGACTGCTGTAGCCAGTAGAGCCGCCAATAAGCGTTTTTGTTCGTCATCCGTTAATTGCATTGTTGTAGTGAGGCGTTCCATCTCAGTGGGATTTAGAGTTGTCAGGTGTTTGGGTGAGGTAAGCGAATGGCGCAAACGGCGTGTCTTTTCTCGATGGCTCACCACGCCTCGATCATCAAGCTGTGTGATGCGTAAGCCGCGCTTACTTAAAACATCTTCCAGTTCGCGTGCGAAGATGTTCCAGCGTCCCGGTTGACTAAATGGCGTACTCACAAGTATTGCTCCTCTATTACTCGTGCAGACAGCATACATTATTCTACTACATTTTTCATGCTACAAGCTCTTATGGAAGAGAGGCATATTTCTCTCTGATAGTTGATGCGCTTTCGTAGAACTTTAAGGCGATGCGTGCGTTTTCCCGTTTATGAGTAAGTGGATACCATATATAGGCATCGCCAATGGCCTCCAGGACCCGCGCATACTGGAGAGGATACCGTTCATACGTGTAGATGTCGTGTGCGTCCTCATAGTAGTTCAACACACGTTTTTGCAATTGTGCAGAGGGAAGCGGCGTGGTTTGCATGAATAGACGAGCAAGACAATAGTTCATCTCGGCAATAATTTCGGGTGCAGAAGCACATTCCATTCGTGCGTACAAGATGGTGTTACGTAAGCATAGTTTGCATTCGGTAATTCTGCGCTTGTTCCAGCCAATGTACGATGATACGTCGAGGTACTCGTCTATGCCCGCCAATTTAGCAGGAATATCAAGCATGAGGGCACCAAACTTGTTTACATAAGCATCGCGGATAGAGTGTCTTACATCGCGTTGTTTTCCTGCATACTCAAGAATGTCGCGCAAAAGTTCGTGCCGAATGCGTAGTTCCCCTGAAAGATCGCGGTCTTCGCTCACCAGTTGTGCTAAGAGTTCTCGATGTTTCTCTGATAGCAGTTCCGGGTGGCTCTCAAGGTAGAGGCGATGCGCTCGGTTGATTGGCTTCAGTAGCCAGGGTGCAAGCTCTTGATAATAGTCACTCATGACCATGAACGTAGGTATCCTTTCTAGTTTGGAAGGGAGGTACACATGATAAATTGGCATGTATGAACTAATGAAAGGTGTATCTTTCAGCCCTTCCTAAACACAGAATACTGTCTGTCGCTTGCTTATATAAGGCCACATGAATGTGTCAGGATGTATCAGAAAATCTGGGAGACTGCAAGGGTCTCCCTGGTCGTTCGCTTTTCAAACTATATTACAGGTGATACCATGTATAGGAATAACTACGACAATATGCATGGAGGTTTTGGTGGTACTATTCAAACGCTTTCCTACGTTGCGTCCTTTGCCAAGTTCAGAACAGCACCTGATTCCCCTCGATGAGCAAAAAAAATACGCGTCGTTTGACGCCGATTTCGCAACGCTTGAGAATATACTGATGCCGACTTTCCGCGAATTGGACAATGAGGCACTAGAGCAACAAAATAGCTATCGTTGGACCTACGTCATTTTGATTTTCGGGGGCACTCTGGCGACGGTACTGGGCATTCTGCAAATAGCTTTCGCAACTATTGTATGGTTTGACGCTGCATCTGCGATTATTGCGGCGATTCTCGCCCTTATCGCCGCTATCCCGCGTTCTTTTCAACATCACGAACGCTACCTTGATACGCGGCTTGCCACCGAAAAGCTGAGGAGCGCATACTTTCTCTTTCTTGGGCATCAACACCCCTATGATGATGAGCAGAAGCGCGTAGAGCATTTGCATTCCTATGTGAGAGATATTAAGCGGAGGGCAAGACAATGAACGCAGTAGATACAAAGGCGTTTCTCGCGCTGTACCAGAAGCATCGTTTTGAGGAGCAAAGCAAGTATTACGGTGGGAGACAGCGAGAATTTGAGAGGGCACAAACACAAGCCAAATGGATCAGCATTATTTTCATGAGTATAACGTTCCTCGCGGGAAGTTTGCAAGCAGTCGGTACTCCTCCAGGTTGGCTACGGTTGACGTATCTGTTACTTGCAGCTCTTTTACCTGTTTTCTCGACAGCAATCACAGCTTATAGCAGCCTGTACGGTTTCGAGCAACAGGCGAAACTTTACAAAGATACCGTCGAGAACCTTGAGGATGCCCAATCCGAACTGCTATTCGACAACCTGTCGGCTCTCGACGAAGCCCACTACACACAACGCGTACATAAATACGTCTCAGAAGTAGAGAAAGTCTTTCACGACGAGCAAGGGCAATGGGGACAATTGGCGCGGAGGCTCAAACCACAAGAGTAAGACACAATAGGAATGACGACCACGATTGTCTCTGCTATTAACGCAAAATTGCATCAATTCTATCTAAAACCTCTTTGGGCAACTGCTTTATCTGTATCATGCGTGCGGCTCCTTTGGCGGCTGAAATGCGTTCAAACTTTCCTGGCTCAGGCACGCGTTTCAGACCTTGCTCGTACTCGCTGGCAGCCTGCTTAATATCGCCTAATGCCAGATAAACCTCACCGGCTGTAAAGTCAACCCAGTAAGTTACGTTCTGCTTCCTTTGCTCTTTTTGGCAGAGGGCAAGCACCTCATGTGCAATGCTTGTAGCTAATTCCTTCTCTTCTTTCGCAAAGGCTAAGGCCATAGCGTTGACCCCTATATAATAAGAGTTTGGGTTAGCTTGATATGCTCTATAATAGGCATCGAAGGCTGCATTGAGGTCCGCTCTATTCCGTGACACAAGCCAGCGTTCACGATGAATTCTGCCTGACAATGCCGCAGTCTCAATGTCCACGCTTAGTTTTTCGTCAATGGAAATGATTTCCTCGATAATTGTCTGCGCCTCATCAAGGTTATGCAATTCAGTAAGTGCCAGGGCTTTGCGATGAAGTAGTGTAGGGTCTCCGGGTAAAAGTGCAAGCCCATAATCTGTTTCCTCAAGAGATTCTTTAAAGTTATGATTTTGTAGGAACAGGCGACTCAGCAAATCGTGAAGGTCAGAGTTCAATGGCGGCTCGCCTAGAGATGTGTACATTTGCTGACGCCTGTTGTTCAATTCACTTACGCGACCAGACAGTACCAGTTCCTTGAGTCGATTGGTCCACATCGCTATATCTTCTGGACGTACTGACTTGCGCGAGCGATGATGCACTACAGCACTCAGATATGTTTGTATTGCTTGATCGTAGATGAAGTCTGGCGGCTTTAAACCAGCTTTGTGCGCTAGCCTTTCACATACCTCCCGTATCTGCTCTGTCTTGTCTCCCTCATACGATTGATACACGTTGAGCGGGTTGGGGAGATAGCCACGAGCCATGCCAAAGATGATGGGGATGATGCCGCGTTCCTTATCAACACCACTTGCCACTCCGCATTCCCACATAATCCAGGGCTTGCCTACGCTAACTGGTGTTTGTATGGCAAGCACAAACTCACAGTCTTTCAATCGTTGATACAGGTCCTCACGCCACTCTCTTCCTACCTCCATTCCACCCAGTGGACTGTCATCACTTGAAAACCAGACCTCGACAGCCCCTGAAGTAGTCGTTTCGATGAGGCTCTTCCATGCTTGTGCAAGGTCTTTCTCCTCAACAGTGTGGCTAATGAGAATTTTTTTATTGTCCACGCGCTTTATCCCTTCCAGAATACTTTATGTGTGGTTTCTTTCCCAAATGCAAAGCTCGCTTTATATTTTAAGCATTCTCCTACTTCTATGCAGCATAGTATATTTTGTTCTTATCATCAAAATATATACTGAAAGTCATGGTCATTTTGTATTTACACTTTGATAGACGTGTGAATTCTCTCTTTGCAAAATTTATCTGGCATGATACTATGCAACCAGAGCTTTCAATATTTGTTTCTGTAGCACTCTATTCTCATGGAGAGGGACGGTATTTATGAGTACACAGCAGCCAGGGCACGATTCTATAAGCGCACAAGAGATTGCTTTTCCGAATGGCAATCGGGCACACGCCGTTTTTCTCCCTTCCGGCGCGGATGTACAGCAGCTACCTTCATTGCTCAATGTACCATCCTTTCATGGCCTTATTATGCTTGCAGGTGGGGCTGGTTTTATGGAGGGCGATCTCTACCCCAATCTCGCGCAACTATTTTCGCAGGGCATTGCTCGTTTCGCGGCTGAGCGCGATATGCTGATTATTGATGGTGGGACACAGTCGGGTGTGATGGAGTTGATGGGTACGGCTATCGCTGAACAAGGGCATAGGTCGCCTCTACTCGGAGTTTCTCCGGCAGGTCTTGTCTCCTACCCTGGACAGCCCACTACATCAGAACAAGAGGAGGGTGCTGCACTTGACTCGAATCATTCGCATTTTGTGCTGGTAGAGACGGACGAGTGGGGCGGCGAAACGGAGACGATGTATCAGCTTGCAAGCATGTTTTCATATGAACGTCCCTCGGTTGCGATTATCGTCAATGGTGGTGCGATTATTATAGACGAGGCTCTCTATAATGTGCGCCAGCATCGTCCCATGATTGTGTTCGAGGGCAGCGGACGAGCCGCCGACGAGATCGCACGGCTATGGCGCGAGAAACCTGCAACGATTGAGAAGCCCGAACTTGCTGAGATTGTAACACACGGAAACATTCACCTCTTCCCCATTCATGGTTCGCCAGCAATGTTGAGAGAGTTGATTGCTCAGGTGCTGTAATACGCACGGTGGTAGGGACCGATTCATCGCGTCCAGGGAGACGGCGGGGCACACGTTCCCATATAGAATCGTCGCCCACGCTTTGCCCCGCCCCACCGAGGACGCGATAAATCGGTCCCTACCATCTTTTCGTGATATGATACGGTAAAAGCTAGCCCAACAACGCCGACGCTGTTGTCTTTACGAACGAAGGAGCATTTTTCTATGGCGAAGACACCGAATATGACTGATTATGAGGCGGAACGACGTAGTTTCTCCCTTGATGTGCCCGCACAGTTTAATTTTGCGATTGATGTGATTGGCAAGTGGGCGCAGGACCCGAATAAGCTTGCGATGTTATGGCTGGGGCAGGATGGCGAGGAGCGTTCTCTTACCTTCGCGCACTTTGCCGAACGCTCTAGCCGTGCCGCTAACGCTTTTCTTGCCCTCGGCATCGCTAAGGGGGATCGCATCATGGTGATGCTGCCGCGCATTCCTGAATGGTGGGAGACGGTGCTGGGGTTGATGAAAATTGGTGCGGTGCCCATTCCCTGTACTACGCTTCTGACGGCAAAGGATATTCAGTTTCGTGCGGAGGTCGCCGAGGTGCAGGGATTCATTACCGATGCAGAAGGTGCGGCAAAGTTCGATACGGTACGCGAACAGTGCCCAACCGTTCGCTACACGATACTAGTCGATGCTCCTGAGCGCGAGAAGTGGACGAACTATTCAAGCATCACCGAACAAGCTTCACCCAACTATACTGGTCCTAAGACGAATAGCGACGACCCCTGTCTGGTCTATTTCACATCGGGTACCGT